>DASXOU010000179.1:0-25805 GCA_036494045.1 Polyangia bacterium
CGGCGCCGCGAAAGACGTGCTGGCGCTCGGGCTGGCCGGGGAGCTCGATGCGCGCCAGCCCCTGGTGCATCGGGTCGAGGTCGAAGAAGAGGTCGTACTCGACGGTGACGTCGGACGCGGTGCGCTTGCAGGCGTAGTCGACGCGGGTGACGGCGAAGAAGCCGTCGGACTTGTCGGCGAACGACAGCGCGCGCGCATCGGGCGCGCAGTTGGCCTCGCCGTTCTTGACGTGCACGCGATCGGCGACGTAGGCGAGCAGCTTGTCGCGCGCGCGCTCGACCTCGGCGCGCCCGACCTCGCGCTCCTTGTCGACGCCGATCGCTTCATAGAGATCGCGGTTGCCGATCTCGAGCGTCACGCGCACGTCGTGGCCTTGCACGGCGATCTCGACGTAGCTGAGGCTCGACGTGTGCGCGCGCGCGGTCGCCGCCGCGGCGAGAACCGCGATGAAGGCGAGCGTCCTCAGTTGCGCATCGACGCGGCCGCGTACTCCTGCGCGCGCTGGACGATGATGCGCGGGTCGACGTCGAGACGGATGCCGAGGACCTGCGTCACCAGAAAGTAGATGGCGCCGAGCGCGAGCATCAAGGTGACGAACGCGGAGAGCGCGATGGCGCTGGCGATGCCGAGGCCGAAGATGCTGGCCGTCGCCAGGACCAGGCGCGTGCCGGCCGAGCGCTCGCTCGCCGCCGTCGGCGTGAAGATCTGGATGACGTCGCTGTTGGCGCGGCGACCGAGCAGGCGGCGCAGGAAGGAAAACGGCATGCGCATGCGCGCATCGTAGCCGATTTTCGACAATCGGCCGCTTCTTGACGCACGCGACTGTCGAGATTAGCTTGAGCGCTGGCTCATATGCAGGTCGAAAAGCGCGATTACTATGAAGTTCTGGGCCTGCGGCGGAGCTGTGACGGCGCGGAAATCAAGAAGGCTTACCGCAAGTTGGCGATGGAATGCCATCCCGACCACCACCCCGGCGACCACACCGCCGAGGGGCGCTTCAAGGAGCTCGCCGAGGCCTACCAGGTGCTCTCCGATCCGCAGAAGCGCGGCCTCTACGATCAATATGGTCACGCCGGACCGCGCGGCGCCGGCTTCGGCGGCGGCTTCTCCGGCATCGAGGACATCCTGTCGCAGTTCGCCGACTTCTTCGGCGGCGGCTTCGGCGGCTTCGGCGGCGGCCGGCAGCAGCGCGGGCCGCGCGTCGATCCCGGCGACGACCTGCAAGAGCAGATGACCATCACGCTGCGCGAGGCGGCGGCCGGCTGCCAGAAGCCGCTCGACCTGACGCGCCTCGTGCACTGCGAAAAATGCGGCGGCTCGGGCGGCAAGCCCGGCTCGCAGCCGTCGGCGTGCGGCACCTGCGGCGGGCGCGGCCAGGTCGCGCACTCGCAGGGCATCTTCATGATCGCCACCACGTGCCCGACGTGCCGCGGGCGCGGGCGCATGGTCAAGGACAAGTGCGGCGAGTGCAAGGGCGGCGGCGTCGAGCGGCGTCACGAGACGGTGGTGGTGAACGTGCCCGCCGGCATCGACGACGGACAGACGCTGCGCGTGCCGGGCAAGGGCATGGCGGGGCCGAACGGCGGGCCGTCGGGACATCTGTACGTGTCGTTTCACGTCGAGCAGGACGAGACCTTCGAGCGCGACGGCGACGACCTCTACACCGAGGTGCCGCTGACCTTCGCGCAGGCGGCGCTGGGCGCGCGGGTGACGGTGCCGACGCTGGAGGATCCGATCGCGCTCGACGTCGCGCCGGGCACGCAGCCGGGGACGATCAAGGTGCTGCGCGGGCGCGGCATGCCCAACGTGCACGGGCGCGGCGTCGGCGATCTGGCGGTGCGGCTGACGGTGGCGGTGCCGAAGAAGCTGAACGCGGAGCAGCGGGCGCTCGTCGAGCAGCTGGGCGAGATGCTCGATCCGGCCGACGTGGCGCCGCGCGCGGTGGAAGAGGAAGACTCGCGCTTCGGCTTCTTCAAGCGCAAGAAGAAGCGGCGCTAGCTCACTGCGGAGAAGGACCAGGAGACGGTCTCGGGGATCGTCGCCGGCAGGACGCTCGGTGTTACCACCATCGACGGCGATCCGCCGACCGTGTCGCCGCTATGAAAGCTGACCGTGCCGGTGCCGCCGCCGGCGCTGCCGTTGGCGGCGTTGCTGAAGCTGCCGCCGCTGATCGAGCCCGCGTTCGCGAAGTCGGCTTGATGCCAGGTGCCGTCGATGGGGACGGTGACGCCCTGGGCGACGGTCATGCCGGTGACGTCGAAGTCGGCGAGCTCGATCTCGATGCCGAAGCTGTCGGGGTCGGCGTCGTCGACGAGGCAGAACCCATTGCCGGAGGAGATCGGCTGATCGGTGCTGCCGGTGGCGTCGGTCGTCGACGATCCGTTGCCGCCGGTGTTGTCGATGACGTCCTGGTGTACGGTGATCGAGGCGGTGAACTCGCCGACGTTGCCGCCGTCGTTGGTGCAGTGGGCGTTGAACGATTCGTTGCCGGTGGTGGTGCCGCCCGACCCGTCCGAGTAGCTCCACGAGCCCTGCGCGGACACCGTGACGCTGCCGGCATATTTCGTGTGCGACTTGGCGCCGCCGCAACCGGCCAGGCCGGCGCCGACGAGGGTGCCCAGGACGACAGAAAGGACGCGCATCGCCCGATTTTACATCGTCGCGCTCAATCAAGATCGAGGTGGCGGCTTCAGCGGAGAGGCGGCTGGTGTCGATGGCGAGATCGGAGCGCGCGGTTTCGACGCGGGCGAACGGGTCGCGAGCCAGGCCGAGGCGGCGATTGCCACGGGCGCGCTCTCGCGCCTCGAGCGTCGAGCGGGCAGAAGACGGAGACGAGCGCGTGCGGGGCGTTCGAAGATAGTGTCGATGAGAACGTCGAAGCCGTTGCGGGTGAACGCGGACGCGACGGCGAAACAGCGGCCAATCTTTGGCGCGCGTCGGTGCGACGCTCGGGAAGAGCTGATCGATCGAGACGGCGATCGTCGACTCGGGACGCGCGGCGCGCGATGCGGCCGCGCGGCGGCGACACGCTACTTGTGCTTGGCCGGCGGTGGCGGCATCGGCAGCGGCAGCGGCGGAACCGCGCCGTTGCCGTCGTAGAGCCAGCTGTAGGCGAAGAAGCTGGCGAGCACGCGCTTGGTGTAGCCGCGCGTCTCGTCGTACGGGATGGCTTCGACGAACTCGTCGAGCGTCAGGCCCGCGCGCTCGGGATCGCGCATCCACTTGTTGACCGCGCCTTCGCCCGCGTTGTAGCCGGCGATGGCGAGCGCCGCCGCGCCGCCGTACGCGCTCCACAACTGCCCGAGCTCGCGTGCGCCGATGGTCACGTTGATCGCCGGATCGCGCAGCGCGTGGCCGTCGTGCGGCAGCCCCTGCGCGAAGCGCGCCGCCGGCGGCGCCGTCAGCTGCGTCAGGCCAATGGCGTTGGCGAACGACTCCATCAGCGGATCGAAGCCCGACTCCTCGCGCACGATGGCGAGCTCGAGCGACGCCGGCTGCCCGTTGAGCGCCGCGTGCTTCTCGATGAGGTCCTTATAACCGCGCGGATAGCTCAATAGCCAACGTTTACGATTGGCGCCCGTCGGCCACTCGCGCTCGTACTTGGTCAACAGGTTGCGCGGGATGAAGTGCGAGATCGCGTATTCGCCCGCGCGATCGTAGAGCACCGCGGCCAGCCACAGGAGCTCCTCGCGATCGGGATCGGGGTTGATCGCGCCGCGCTTCTTCGGCACCTCGATGCCGGCGAGCGCCAATTCGCGCTTGGCCTCGGCGCCGAGCCCGAGCCGCGCCAGCTCGACGCCGCGACGGAAACCCTCCTCGCCGTAGAGCGGCCGCGCGCGAAACTTCCAGGCCGCGTCGTCGCCGGCGGGGGCGCGCTTGAGCTCGGCGACGAGGGCGTCGGCGCGCTCGGGCCACTTCTCGTGCAGCCGATTGAGCGACTGCAGCGCGTAATACGAGAGCGGATACTCGCGGGTCGCGCGCGTGTAGAGATCGGCGGCCGCGGTCGCGTCGCCCTTGCGATCGGCGACGCGCGCCAGCCAATAGAGGGTGCGGCCCGCCTCCCACCAGCCCTCCTCGCGCGGGAGCATCGCCAGCTCTTGCTGCAGAAAGCGGCCGGCGCCGGCGAGATCGCCCTTGCGCCAGGCGTGAAAGCCGAGCCGCCACAGCGCCTCGCCCCTTTGATCGCCGGAGGCGAACGCCACCGGCAGCCCGACGAGGAGCTCGTTCGATTTAGCCTCGTCCTTGAGCCCATCGTAGAGCTCGGCCTCGCGAATGCGCGCGTCGTCGGCGTAGCTGTGCTGCGGATGATCGCGCCAGACCTTTTCGAACATCGCGGCCGCGCGCTGCGTCGACGGCACATCGTCGAGGCCCTTCTGCCCCCAGCAGCGCGCGCCTTGATAGAGCGCCTTGACCAGCAGATCTTCGTCCTTGGCGCGCGTGCACGATTCGATCGCGGCGTCGAACAGCGGCGCCGCGCGCCAACGCTGGCGCGCCTTGAACACGCTCTGCGCGCCGTAGAACATCGCCTCACACGACAGCTTGTCGTCGACGCCCGGCGCGCCGAGCACGCGCTTCCACTCGATCTCGCTGGCCGCGTTCTGCATGGCGTCGAAGAGCACCATCGCGCGCCCGGCGAGCTCGGTGGCGCTGAAGGTCGGCGTCACCCCGAGATGCGCGGGCGCCTGCCGGCCCCACGAATCGGCGGGATCCTCGAGATACAGCTTGCGCCACTCGATGCGCGCCGCCGGCCCGTCACCGACGGCTTCGAGCGCCTCGGCGAGATGAAAGCGCGCCTCGGGCGCGCGCCAGCCGCCCGGGTAACCTTCGAGATACGAGCGATACGCCGCCGCCGCCTCGGCGTTGCGACCGGCGGCGCGCTCGGCCTCGCCGCGGAGAAAGCGCGCTTCCCCGTCGAGCGCGCTCTCGGGCGGAACTTTTTTTACGCGATCGAGCGCCTGCGTTGCCCTTCCGGCGGCAAGATGCGCGCGCGCGGCGTAGACGCGCTCGTAATCGGCGAGCAGCGGGTAGCTTTTGACCAATCCATCGAAGTGCGTGGCCGCGTCGTTGAGCTTGCCCGCCTTGAGCTCGGCGTAGGCGAGAAGGAACATCGCCTGCTTGGCGTCTTTGGCATGCGCGTGCGCCTTGACGTAGGCCGCGAATCCTGTGGCGGCGCCGTTCCAATCTTCCAGCCGCAAGTCGGCGGCGGCGGCGGCCGCGGGCCCGTCGGCGAAGTAGGGCGCCTCGGCGGTGGGATCGAACGCGACCGGGCGCGGCTCGCTCGCGAGCGCGGCCGTCGCCGGCAACAACACGAGCGCGAGGCCGAGGCGCATCGTCGCTGAGGCTAGCAGCCGCGACCGGCCGCGGCAACGTTGGAACGACGCTTGCTGTCTAACTTCTCGTGCGCACCATCGTGACCCTCTTGTTCCTCTCTTGCGCGGTCGCCGCCCACGCGCAGGGTCCGGTCTTCGCCCTGCAGTCCGCCGACGCGCACGGGCGCAGCTTCGATCTCTCGTCGCTGCGCGGCAACGTCGTGGCGGTGACCTTCGTGTCGCGCTACACGCAGGACGAAGGACAAAAGGTCAATCGCGCGCTCGGCTCGCGCGGCGACGTCAAGGTCATCTCGGTCGTGGACTTCACCGGCATTCCCGGCTTCGTGCACGGCTACGCGCGCCGCAAGGTCGCCGAGGCCGACGGCCGCGTGCAGCACTTGTGCGACGAAGCCGGCACGCTCGGACGGCGCCTGGGCGCGCATCCGTCCAAGCACGTCGACATCTTCATCGTCGATCGCGAGGGCGGGCTGCGCGGACGCTTCGAAGGCCAGGGGCAGCTCGGCATGGCGCTGCGCATGCTCGACGAAGTGCGCAGCTCGTCGGCGCAGCGTTAGCCGGATCGTCGCTTGCGACGTCGCTAGCGCGCTTTGGACGCGGCGACGTTGCCGCTGATGACGCGGTTGCGCCCCTGGCGCTTGGCCTGGTAGAGCGCGTCGTCGGCCGAGCCGATGAGCTCCTGCGGCTCCTTCATGCCGACCTCGGGCACCGCGGCCACGCCGACCGACACGGTCACCTTGATGTCGATGCCGTTGTAGACGAACGCCTGTCCGTCGACGCAGCGGCGGATGCGCTCGCCGAACGCGAGCGCGCCGGCCAGGTCGATGCCGCGGCAGATGACCGCGAACTCCTCGCCGCCGTAGCGCGCGAACACGTCCTCCTGGCGGATCGTGTCGCTCACGACCTTGGCCAACGTCGACAGCGCGTAGTCGCCGGCGAGATGTCCGTGGGTGTCGTTGATGCGCTTGAAATGATCGATGTCGAACATGACCAGGGAGAGCGGTGTTCGGTGTCTAACCGCATAAGCGAACTCGCTCTCGAGCCGATCGAGAAAATATTTCTTATTGAAGATCTTGGTCAGACCATCGCGCAGCGCCGACTCGTACATCTGGCGCTGGAAGCTTTCGTCGAGCGAGTCGTGGAAGGTGAACTTCAAGATCGTCGTCGAGCCGACCTGAATCTTGTCACCGTCGGTGAGCGTGTGCTCGGCGATCTTGTCGCCGTTGCAGTAGGTGCCGTTGGTCGAGCCGAGATCGCGGATCACGATCTCCTCGCCCTTGTGCATGATCTCGGCGTGGCGGCGCGAGATGCCTTCGTCGATGACTTGGATGTCGGCTTGTTGGCCACGTCCGATGACCGTGGTCTCGGCGGTGATCTTGTACATCTCGCCGACGGAAGAGCCTGCCAGAACGATGAGGTACGCCCGATCGCGGTCCGCGGGCGCAGGACGGTTCATCTCTTCCTTGGCTGAGATCTTCGTTTCGTCGTCCCAGTCCAACGCCACCTCAGGATCTTACCATTACGTGGAAAGCTCGCGCAACCGCTCTAGAAGACGGCGGGTGTCAATCGGTTTGATGAAGTAATCGGCAGCGCCGCAGCTCATGCCGGTCTCGATGTCGGAGGGCGCCGAGCGGCCGCTGATGAAGACGACCGGGATGTTCCTGTAGCTGGCGTTGGCCTTCATGGCGCGGCACAGCTCGAAGCCGTTGATCCACGACATGGCCACGTCGAGCAGGATCACGTCGGGGCGGTCGACCTCGAGCAGCGACAACAGTCGCAGGCCCGACGGCGCCTGCGCCACGCGCCAACCCGATCCTTCGAGAATCTGCTGCAGCTGGTCGCGCATCGCGCGATCGTCGTCGACGATGACGACTTTTCGGCTGGCCCCGTCGCCGTTGCCCTCAGCGATTGCCACCAGGTTCCCCGCCGCCGCCGCCGCCATTACCGTTGCCGAACGGAGCCACGTGCTCGGCTCCGCTTTCGTCCTTGAGCAAGATCTCCACGCGCTGTTCCGCCGCGTCGAGGATGCGCGCGCCGGTGCGCGAGAGGCGCACGCCTTCTTCGAACGCGGCGAGCGACTGTTCCAGCGACAAGTTGCCGCCTTCGAGCCGCTCGACGATGGAGCGGAGCTGCGCCAGCACCTGGTCGAAGCTCCCCCCCTCGTTCGTCGACTGCGACATCAATCTCGTACATAGCGCCGTCGAGGACGCGGGGTCAACGGCAAAACCCTTGACACGGTGCGTGTCCCGATCCCGAATAAACGGGTGGCCAGCCACGCGGGGAACAATGGGGAGCTCGGGAAGCTTCGGGCGCGGTTCGATGAGTACGCGCGCAAACATGGTCTGAAGTCGACCAACCAGCGCGACGCCATCGTCGACCTGTTCTTGCGCTCGAGCGGCCACATGTCGATCGACGACCTCCTGGCCAGGGTGCGCAAGCGCTCGCCCAAGGTGGGATACGCGACGGTGTATCGCACCATGAAGCTCCTGACCGACTCGGGGATCGCGGCGGCGCGGCAGTTCGGCGACGGGCAGACGCGTTACGAGGTGATGAGCGAGGGGCACGGCCACCACGATCACCTGATCTGCGTGAACTGCGGGCTGATCCTGGAGTTCGAGAACGACACGATCGAGCAGCTGCAGGACGAGATGGCGGACCGGCTGGGCGGGTTCAAGTTGGTGCGCCACAAGCTCGAGCTCTACGGGCTCTGCCCGAAGGCCGCCGGCGTCAAAGGCGGCTACTGCCCCAACGAAGAGTCGTCGTAGCGCTTGACGGCTCAACGGTCCTTCAGCATATTGGTCGTAAGTTGAAAACGGTTTTCAATTTCATTTGCATCTGGCTTCTGGCCGCCGGGGTCGCGCATGGCGCGGGGGCGACGCCGCTCGAGCGGCTGGCGTCGCTGACCGATTACGTCGCGGCTGACTACGCGGGCGCGGTGAAGGACGGCAAGATCCTGGCGGCGTCGGAGTACGAGGAGCAGCAGGGGCTCATCGCCGAGGCGCGGACGCTGGCGGGGTCGCTGACGCCGTCGCCAGGGCACGAGGCGGCGCGCGCGGCGCTCGACGGCGAGCTCGGCAAGCTGGTCGCGGACGTCGACAGCAAGGTGGCCGAGGCGACCATCGCGCGCGACTGCCGCGCGGTGCACAAACGGCTCATCGACGATTACGGGCTCGTGCTCACGCCGCTGGCGCCGCCGTCGGAGGCGCGGGCGCTCGCGATCTTCAAGTCGACCTGCGCGCAGTGCCACGGCGAGGACGGGCGCGCCGACACCGACAAGGCGCGCGCGCTCAATCCGCGGCCGGTCAGCTTCCTCGACGGCGAGCGGATGTCGCGCATCGCGCCGGCGCTCGGGTTTCACGCGCTGACGTTCGGGATCGCGAACACGGCGATGGCGTCGTTCGAGACCCTGCCGGCGTCGGATCGCTGGAGCCTGGCCTTCTACGTGGTGTCGCTGCGCCATCGCGGGCGCGATCTGGCGCACGGCGAGCGCGCGTTCGCCGATGCGCGCGTGCCGTTGGCGCCGACGGCGTCGCGGCTGGCTGGGCTCACCGACGCGCAGCTCGCGGGCGAGCTCGGCATGCTCGACGAGGCGGCGCGCGCCGACGCGATCGCGTGGCTGCGCGTGCGTGCCAGCTTCGCCGAGGTGCCAGGCGGGACGTTCGCCGATGCGCGGCGGCTCCTCGGCGAGGTCGCGGCCAACGCCGGCGATCGCGCTCGCGCCAAGGAGCTCGCGGTCGCGGCCTATCTCGAGGGCGTCGAGCCGCACGAGGCGTCGTTGCGCGCGCGCGACGCGGCAGCGACTGCGCGCATCGAAGAGGCGTTCCTGCAGCTGCGGCGCACCATCGCCGCCGGCGCCACCATCGACGCCGACGCCGTGCGCCGCGACGTGGCGCGCGCGACCATGCTGCTCGACGGCGCCGAGGAGCACGCACGCCGCGATCGGAGCGTGCCCTTCTTCGCGGCGCTGGCGATCGCGCTGCGCGAGGGGTTCGAGATCGCGCTGCTCATCTCGGCGCTGCTCGCGTTCGTGCGCAAGAGCGGGCATCCCGAGTCGGCGCCGTGGGTGCACGCCGGTTGGCTGCTGGCGCTGCCGGCCGGCGCGGTGACCTGGTTTGCCGTCGGCGCGGCGGTCGGCGGCGCGCGCCGCGAGCTGACCGAGGGCGTGCTCACGCTCGTGGCCGCGTCGATGCTGCTCTTCGTCAGCCACTTCGTGCTCGGCAAGCTCGAGTCGCGAAAGTGGCTCAAGTTTCTCGAGCGCAAGACGCGCGAGCGATCGACGCGGCCATGGCCGCTGCTCTTCGTCGCGTTCGTGGCGGCCTATCGCGAGGCGATCGAGATCGTGATCTTCTTCCGCGCGCTGGCGCTCGACTCGCCGGGGCGCGCGGCGGCGATCGCGGCCGGCGTGGTGACCGGCTGCGCGATCCTGGCGGCGCTCGTCTTCGGCATGCAGCAGCTGGGACGGCGGCTCAATCCGCGGCCGGTGATGGTGGCGTCGGGCCTCTTGCTCACGGCGCTGGCGATCGCCCTCGTCGGGCAGGGCGTGCGCGCGCTGCAAGAGGGCGGCTACGTGCCGCTGACGCCGATCGGCAACGCGCAGGGTGGGCTGCCGTCGCTCGGGCTGTATCCGACGATCGAGGGGCTCGGCACGCAGCTCGTGGTGCTGGCGCTGGTGCTGCTGCCGGTGTGGCTCGAGCGCCGTCGCGCCGAGGCGTCGCCGCCCAAGCTCGCCGCCTGAGCGCGCATCAATCGTGCGGCAGCGCGAGGTCGTGCACGGGCGGGCGCGACAGATCGGGGACCGCCAGATCCTGAATCGGGATGCACTGGCTCGCGCTCGAGATCGTGTCGACGGGACAGCCGCCCGTCGACGGACAGCCGGCGAGCGCCGCCAGCGCGGCCGTCAGCGCGAGCGCGGCCAGCGCGCGCATCAGTCGCTCTCGGGCGTCAGGTCGCGCGGCATCGACATGTCGCGGATCGACATCGGCAGATCGAACTCAGCGCATTGCCATTTGCCGTCGACGCATTTGCAGGTGCTCTCGCCGTCGAGACAGGTCAGCCCGGCCGAGGAGCAGCTGCCGAGCGGCGTGACGCCTGTGCTCGGGCAATCGGTGTCGCCGCAGCTCGCGAAGGCTGCGGCACCGATGGCCAGCACCGACGCCAGCAGCATTCGCGTGATCGTTCGCATGCGCCGACGATAAGCAGGCGCCGTGCCGCGCCCGCGTCGACGGCGCTTCGCGTACTTGCGCCGGCGGCGCGCGTCGCGATCGCGGCAGCCGTGTCAGGTTCCGGTGCCCGTCGGCAATCCGCCGTCGGGCTGGACCTCGTTGCCGCACGACAGCGTGTAGCCGTCGCCGCCGGTCACGCAGAAGCAGGTCTCGTGCTGCGCCGGATAGGTGCAGAACGGGATCGACGTCGGATCGCACACGAAGGCGCCGGCGTCGGGTGGCGAATCGGGGCAGTACAAGGACGGCGCCGACAGATCGGGCCCGAGGTACACGACGCTGTCGTCGCGGCAGCCGGCGAGCACGCACGCGCCCGCAGCGACGACGACGAGCACGACCGCGCGCATCTTACGACTTGGCGCTGCAGGTCAGAAGGATCACGGTGATGTTGTCGACGCCGCCGTTGCGGTTCGCCTGGTCGACGAGCGTGGCCACCGCTTTTTCCAGATCGCCCTCGGACGACTTTACGATCTCGATCATCTTCTTGTCTTCGATCATGCCCGAGAGGCCGTCGCAGCAGAGCAGGAACGTGTCGCCGTCCTCGATCGAGTCGTGCTTGATGTCGACCTGCACCGTGTCGCGCATGCCGAGGGCGCGCGTGATCACGTTCTTGTGCGGGAAGTTGCGCTGCTCGTCCTCGGACATATCGGGCTTGGCTTCTTTGTAGTCCTCGAGCAGCGAGTGATCGCGCGTCATCTGTTTGATCTGATCGCCGCGGATGCGGTAGCCGCGCGAGTCGCCGACGTGCGCGAAGTAGACCTTCTCGCCGTTGATGAGCGACGCGACCAGCGTCGTGCCCATGCCCTTGCAGCGCGGATCCTTCGTCGCTGCTTCGTAGATCTTCCAGTTGGCGAGCTTGATGCCGCAGACCAGCCGATTCTCGACGTACGAGAGCTGGCGATCCATTTTATAGGGCCAGGTCGCGTCTTCGTCTTTGGTGCGCGCGTAGAATTCGCCGAGCGTGTCGGCGGCCATCTTCGACGCGACCTCGCCCATCGCGTGGCCGCCCATGCCGTCGGCGACGATGAAGAGCTGCTCGTCTTCGATGAGGGAAAAGTAGTCCTCGTTGTGGGTGCGCTTCATCCCGACGTCGGTCTTGGCTGCGTAGCGAATCTTCATGGCCTGTATGCGCTCGTCGGGGGTAAGTGCGCGATAACCCGAGCTACGACTTTATCAGACGTGCCCATTTAGTCAAAGTGGTATTGAGAGCCATGATCACCGTCGAGGTCGTGACGATCGGCGACGAGCTCAATCGCGGCGAAATCGTCGACACCAACTCGAGCTGGCTCGCGGAAAGATTGACCGCGCTCGGCGCGTACGTGCGCTGGCGCACTTCGGTCACGGATGATGCGGCCGACATGACCGCGGCGCTGTCGACGGCGTCGGCGCGCGCGGACGTGATCGTGACCTCGGGCGGGCTCGGTCCGACCGACGACGATCGCACCGTCGACGTGGTGAGCGCGCTGGCGGGCGTTCAGCCGGTGCAGGACCAGGCGCACTTCGACAAGATGCAGGAGCGCTTCGCCAAGCGCGGCTTTCGGCTGACGCCGAACAACTTGCGCCAGGTGCGCGTGCCGGCGGGCGCCGAGGTGCTGGCGAACAAGCCGGGGCTGGCGCCGGGATTCGGCGTCGCGGTCGGCAAGGCGCGCGTGTACTCGATGCCGGGCGTGCCGCGCGAGATGAAGCAGATCTTCGACGACCACGTGGCGCTGCGCGTGGCCGCGGCCGTCGGTGGCGCGCGGCCCGAGCGGCGCACGTGGCGCGTCGCCGGCATGGGCGAGTCGCACGTCGATCACGCGCTCGCCGGGCTCATCGACGGCATCGAGGGCGCGACCTTGCACTATCGCATCGCGTATCCGGAGAACCTGGTGACGGTGGTGGTGCGGCGCGACGACGGCGCGGCGCTGCTCGAGCGGCTCGACGCCGAGGTGCGCGCGCGGCTCGGCGATCATGTGTACGCGACGGGCGAGACGACGCTGGCCGAGGTCGTGGGCACGCGTCTCTTGGCGCGGAAGGAGACGCTCGCCGTCGCCGAGTCGTGCACGGGCGGGATGGTCGGTCAGCTGGTGACGGCGATTCCGGGATCGTCGCGCTGGTTCGTCGGCGGCGTGATCGCGTACGCGAATTCGCTGAAGGAGAAGCTGCTCGACGTGCGCGCCGAGACGCTGGCGGCGCACGGCGCGGTCTCGGAGGCGGCGGTGATCGAGATGGCCGATGGCGCGCGCGCGCGGACGGGGGCGAATTGGGCGATCGCGGTCAGCGGCATCGCCGGGCCCGACGGCGGCACGGCGGAGAAGCCAGTGGGCACGGTGTTCCTCGCCGTCACCAGCGACGGCAAGCGCGAGGTGCGCAAGCTGTTCTGGCCGACCGACCGCGAGCTGGTGCGCCAGCTCGCCGCCCACGCTGCGTTGCATCTGCTCTACAAGTCGCTGTAACTGACTACGGCGGCGTGTGCGTGGGGATGCAGTTGCTCGGGCCGACGCAGATCGTCGCCGGCTGCAGGAGCGCGTTGAGCGCAGGGCAGCCGTTGAGGTCGATCATGACCTGCGTGCCGTCGGGGCAGGTGAACAGGCCGTTGTCGTAGCTCGCGTGCTGGAGGCCGCCGCCGTCGGAGTGCAGGCCGCACTGGCCCGTCGCCGACGACATGCAGAAGTCGAGCGGGCCCGTCGGGTTCTGGAAGTCGTGCGGCGTGTCGAACATGCAGATGCGATCGGGCGTCCACCACTCTTCGAACCAGCCGACCTGCTGTCCGCGCAGATGCGCGTTGGCGCCGTCGTCCCAGCAGAACTCGTCGCCGCTGATGTGCACGTCGTTGGTGCAGGCGTCGGCGGGACGGAAACAGTCGGCGAGCTGCAGGAAATATTGGCGCGCGCACTCGCCGAGGCCGGTGGCGCCGCCGTCGGGATCGATGCCGGCGAGCGTGGTGCCGACGCACCAGCCGGCGAGATCGACGGGCGGCACCGCGCCGAGGTCGGACGCGGGCAGCGACAGATCGACGGTGACCGAGAGATCCCGTTCGCCCGAAGGCGCCGCCATGTCGGCGGTGGAATTCTGCGACGACCCGCAGCCGGCGACGAACGCGAGCACTACGAGCAGCCGCACGCTTCGATGATAGCTCAGCAGCCCGGCGGGGGCATGACGCATTCGCCGGGAATGCACGCGCATTGGTTCTGCGCGCACTGGCATTGCGCGCCCGAGCCGCACTCGGTGTTGCTGCCGTTGGTCATGCACGCCATCGTGCAGAAGGTGAGGTCGGGCGCGAACGTCGTGGCGCAGATGTTCGCCTTCTCCGACGCGCAGTCGGTCGTGTCCTCGCAGAACTTGCCGACGCCGTCCTCGTTTCCCGGATTGCCGGCGACGCCGCAGCAGCTCGTCGGCGGGCCGCTCAGATCGCGCGTTCCGCGCATGTCGCGTGCGACGTGGCCGACGGCGAGATCGACGACGCTGCCGGGCACGCCGCCGTCGAAGTCGAGCGGCTGCGTACGGCAGCCGGCCAGCGAGAGCACGACCAACAGCGCGAACAGACGCGGCATGCGCGAATCCTACGACAACCGCTCGTCAAAATCCTTGACGCCTCCGATCGCACGTTTTATGGTACTGAACAAATGCCCCGTATCTTCCTCGCGCTCAACTTCTCCGTCGCAGTGACGCGGAAGATCGCCGAGGAGGTCGATCGGCGCAAAGCGGCCCTGGCCGACGCCGGCTTTCGCGTCGCCTGGGTGCCGGCGGCGAACCTGCACCTGACGTTGCGCTTCCTCGGCTCGGTAGGCGAGGAGCTCGTCGAGGGCGTCACCGGCGCGTGCCGGCGCGTGGCGGCGCGGCATCAGCCGTTCGAGGCCAAGGCGATCGGGCTGGGCGCGTTTCCGTCGGCGCAAAAGCCGAGTGTGCTGTGGGCCGGCGTCGAAGCGCTGCCGGCGCTGATGGCGCTGCAGCGCGAGGTCGACGCGACCATGATCGAGCTCGGCTTCGAAAAGGAAGAGCGCGCCTATCATCCGCATGTCACCGTCGGGCGCGTGAAGGAATCACGCGGCTCGGCGGAAGAGCTTTGGAAGGGCGACTCGCTCCTCGGAGCGAGCGTGTTCAACGAGATCGTCGTGTACGAGTCGAAGACCCGCTCGGCCGGCGCCGAGTATGTGGCACGCGCGCGGGTCGCGATCGGGGATAAGGAGAAAAGATGAGGGACGCTGAGAAGGCCGAAAAGAGTGAAAAGAGCGAGAAGGGCGGCGAGCGGATTGCCTCGCGCTCGGGGCGCGACGCCGCCATCGAGCTGGCCGTCAGCGGCATCGAGAAGCAGTTCGGCAAGGGCAGCATCATGCGCCTCGGCGCCGACGAGAAGCCGCCCGAGGTGCAGGTCATTCCGACGGGCTCCTTGGCGCTCGACATCGCGCTCGGCGTCGGTGGGCTGCCCAAGGGGCGCGTCGTCGAGATCTACGGGCCGGAGTCGTCGGGCAAGACGACGCTGACCTTGCACATCATCGCCGAGGCGCAGAAGCGCGGCGGCATCTGCGCGTTCGTCGACGCCGAGCATGCGCTCGACGTGCAGTACGCGCGCAAGCTCGGCGTGCAGACCGAGGATCTATTGGTGTCGCAGCCGGACTGCGGCGAGCAGGCGCTCGAGATCGCCGACATGCTGGTGCGCTCGAACGCGATCGACGTCATCGTCGTCGACTCGGTGGCGGCGTTGGTGCCCAAGGCCGAGATCGAGGGCGAGATGGGCGACTCGCACATGGGTCTGCAGGCGCGGCTCATGTCGCAGGCGCTGCGCAAGCTCACGGGCACGATCTCGAAGTCGAACACGCTGGTCATCTTCATCAACCAGATCCGCATGAAGATCGGCGTCATGTTCGGCAATCCGGAGACGACCACGGGCGGCAACGCGCTCAAGTTCTACGCCTCGGTGCGCCTCGACATCCGCCGCATCGGCGCGATCAAGCAGGCCGAGAAGGTCATCGGCAATCGCACCAAGGTGAAGGTGGTGAAGAACAAGTTGGCGCCGCCGTTCCGCGAGGTCGAGTTCGACATCATGTACGGCGAGGGCATCTCGAAAGAGGGCGACATCCTCGACCTCGGCTCGGGCGATGCCAACGTCGTCGAGAAGTCGGGCGCGTGGTTCGCCTGGAAGGGCGAGCGCATCGGTCAGGGGCGCGAGAACGCCAAGGAATTCTTGAAGGGGAACCCCGACGTGGCGACGCAGATCGAGCGCGCGGTGCTGGAGAAGCACGGCATCAAGCGCGTCGGTGACGAGCCGCTGGCGGCGGTGGCGCCGATTCCTGTCGAGGAGCCGGCGAACGGCGCGGCGGCGGGCGCGCCAGGCGCAAAGAAAGGCGGCGCCAAGGTTCCGATCGACTCGCCGCGCGCCTGAACGACCGTTGAACGAGGGGCTCTATCGGGGCGTGCGGCTGCTCAGCCTCGACGCTGGCAACACCGTCGTTTTCCTCGACCACCGCGCCTGCGCCGACCTCGCGGCCTCGGCGCTGGCGCGGCTGGTCGACGAGCGCGCGATCGAGCGCGCCGAAGGCATCGCGAAGAAGCGGCTCGACGCCGGGCAACTCCTGCCGCCGCTGTCGGACGAGGACATCACGCCGGCGTGGGGCGCGTTCATGGCCACGCTGGTGCAGATCGCGACCGACGTGGACGACGCGCGCGCCGCCGAGTGTACGCGCGTCTTGTGGGCGGCGCATCGGCGGTTCAACTTGTGGCGCAAGGTTCCCGACGGGCTGGTCGCGGCCGTCGGCGAGCTGCGCGCGCGTGGCGTGCCGGTGGCGGTGGTGTCGAACTCCGAAGGAAAGCTGCAGACGCTCCTCGACGAGCTGGGCATCGGAGACGCGTTCGATCTCGTCGTCGACAGCCACGTCGTCGGCGTCGAGAAGCCGGACCCGCGCATCTTCGCGCCGGTGCTCGCGCGCTTCGGCGTCGCGGCGGCGGACGCGCTGCACCTCGGCGACACCTGGGCCACCGACGTCGTCGGGGCGCGCGCGGCGGGCATGCGGGTCGCGCTCGTCGATCCGTTCGCCCACTACGACGGGCAGCATCCCGACCTGTCGCGCGTCGCCAGTGTCGCCGACGCCTGCCGCGCGATTGTAGCGACGCTTACGTAGAAACGTTGGCGATCGGCAGATCGATCGCGCAGCCTCGAGCGTAGAAGCAGCCAAGGCCCCGCGTGGTCGGGTGTCGAATATCTCATGTCGTTTGGTTCCGGCGACAAGACCGAGAGGCTCGTCAAGCGCGCGCAGGCGGGCGATCGCGGGGCGTTCGACGATCTGGTGCGCCGTTATCGCGCGCGCATCTATGCGCTCACGCTGCACCTGACCGGCTCGCGCGCCGAGGCGGACGACATCACGCAGGATGTGTTCACGCGCGCCTATCAGCAGCTCGCCACCTTCGCCGGGCGCTCGGAGTTCTTCACGTGGCTCTATCGCATCGCGGTCAACCGCGCGCTCAATGCGCGGCGCGACACCGCGCGGCGGCGCACCAGCGGGCTCGACGATCCGCGCGTGCAGGCGGCCGTCGCCGTCGACGCCTATGGCGATCCGCGGCGCGCCGCCGAGCTGCGGCAGACCTACGCGCGGCTGGTGGGCGCGCTCGATCGCCTGTCGCCGACGCTGCGATCGACGGTCGTCCTGGTTTCCTTGCAGGGGCTCTCGCACGACGAGGCGGCGGCGGTGCTCGGCTGCCCGTCGGGGACGGTGGCGTGGCGGATCCACGAGGCGCGCAATCAGCTGCGCGCGTCGCTCGCCGGCGTCGTCGATGACGACGAGGCCGACGCCGCCGACTTCTATCGCCTGACCTTGCGCGCGCGGCTGTCGTAGCTCATTCGTCGCAGGTGGTCGGCTTGTCGTCGATGATGAGCTCGTCGAACCAGGCGTCGTAGACCGGAATCGCCGCCGTGTTGCCGTAGAAGTCGAGACCGACGGAAAAGTTGACCGCGTTCGTCGTATTCGCCATCTGCGGCAGGTCGGCGAGCAGTTGCCCATCGACGCTGACGTGGATCGCGCCCATCGAATTCGCCTGCTGCACGTCGAACTGCACGCACGCCCAACGATCGAGCGGCATCGCGGTCGCCGAGCGCATGTAAGGACCGCCCGAGGTGTAGTCGTTGAGCGCGACCTTTCCCTGGTCGGTGGCGATGGAATATCCAGTCGAAACGTTGTCGGCGAAGTTGAGGAACTGGTCGAAGGGATCGGGCAGCCCCGACGAGAAGTAGACCCAGACACGCGCGTAGATCGTGCCGCTGATGGGGAAGATGTCGGCGCGATGGATGAGCGCGAGAGGCGAGGCCATCGCCGGCGCGCCATCGATGTGAGAGTGCAGCGAAGCGGCGCCGCGATAGGCGCGGCTGGTGTCGAGGCTCGGCGTGCCGTTGCTGCCGGCGATGCCCCAGCCGCTGGTGGCGAGCGGGCTCTCGAAGCCGTCGCAGAACACGACGGCGCCGGTGAGCGTCGCGCACGTCGAAGGCGGGATGGCGAGATCGTCCGCGGCCAGATCGAGCGAGGGCGCGAGATCGTCGCTGCTGCTGCTGTTGCCGAGGTCGACGTCGGCCGGGCCGCTGTCGTCGCGCCAGCAGTGATTGTCGTCCGCGCAGTAGTAGCCGCTCGGGCAGGCGCCGTTGGCGGCGCACTCGAGGTGGCCGCTGCCGTAGTCGGGCGCGGTGCAGCCGACGAGCGCGAGGGCGACGAGGATGCGCGTCGGGCTCATCGCGCGCTCACGATGAGGAGGACCGCGCCGCCGGCGGCGAGGAGGGCGCCGCCGGCGAAGAGGCCGGCGGAGAGCGCGCGGTCGACGGTGTATGCGCGATCCTTTGACGGATCGAACGCGCCGCCGGCGCGATCGAGGGCGTTGAGCTCGCGCGCGTCGTCGTCGGCGGCGACGGCGGCACCGAGACCGCCGCCGAGGAGGCCGATGCCGACGACGCCGACGACGATGCCGGCGATGCGCAGGCCGCGGCGCGGGCGATGCGGCGCGCGCGTGATCACCGTCGGCGGCGCGGGCTCGACTGGCGGCGCGACCGTTGGTTGGGCGGTCGGCGACGGCGCGTTGGGCGACGGCGCCGCGGGCGACGGCGGTTCGACGCGGGGTGGCGGCGGCGGCGGTGGCGCGGGCGCCGCCGGTTGCGTGCGGATCGCCGCCTCGATCTCCTCGAGCACCTTGCGCGCCTCCGGCCGCGCCGGATCGTCCGCGTGCGACTCGCGCAAGAACTGCCGATACATGTCGCGCGCCTCGCGCAGCTCGTCGAGCTTGCGATAGGTCTGCCCGAGGTTGATGAGGAAGCCGGGCTTGCGCGCCAGCTCGTAGCCGGCGCCGAACTCCTTGAGCGCCCCGCGATAGTCGCCGAGGCGATAGAGCCCGACGCCGATCTCGTAGTGGCCACGCGCGCGCTCTTCGTCGTCGACGCCGGCGCGCGCCGGCGTGGCGATCGCCGCGAACAGGAGCAGCGCGACGGCGACACGCATGGCCGCCGTCTACATTATCACGAGCGCTCCTCGACCGTCGCCGGGGTCCACTTCTGCCGTCGCCGATCGATGCGGCCCGCGGCGTCCTCGGCGCCGAAGTCCATCGGCTGCGGCGGCGACGTCAAGCGCGCGGCGTCGGCGTCGTCGAGCGCGCGCGTGTTGATGCTGAAGAATTGGTCGTCGAGCGAGCAGCCGACATAGACGCCGCAGCGCGCGCAGATCAGGAAGTCGGCGGTGCCGAGGGCGAAGCGATAGCGGATGAGCGCGCCGCGCTCGGCGACGATGCGCGTGTGGCCGTTCGGATCGGAGGTGTTGCGCGCGCCCTGCTTGCGACAGAACGTGCACTGGCACTCGCGCACCGACAGCGTCTCCGGCGCGCGCGTCTCGAATTCCACGCGCACCGCGCCGCAGTGGCAGCCGCCGCGCAGGATCACAGCGGCGCGCCGTCGGTGCCGCGGCGCTGGTAGTCGCCGACCATGTTCTTGACGCCCTCGCCGATTTGCTTCTCGTCGCCGACGAGCACGATGTCCATCTTGGTTGGATCGATCCACTTCTGCGCGGCGCGGCGCACGTCGCTCACCGTCACCGCGGCGATGCGCGCGGCGTAGGTCTTGTAGTAATCGTCGGGCAGCCCTTCGACGACCTGCGCCACCAGCGCGGCGGCGACCTGCGGCGGCGTCTCGAACTCGCGCGCCAGCGCGCGGCCGAGGAGATCCTTGGCCAGCTCGAGCTCCTCCGCGGACACGTCGGCCTCGCGAATGTGCGACAGCTCGCCGAGCGTCTCCTTCAGCGACGGCTCGGTCACCGCCGTCTTGACCGGCGCGCCGGCGATGAACGGCCCGCCGTCGCGGCGGAAGGTGAACTCGGTGCGCGCGCCGTAGGTGTAGCCGTGGCGCTCGCGCAAGTTGAAGTTGAGGCGGCTGATGAACTGCCCGCCGAGGATCGCGTTGGTCACGAGGCAGGCGAAATAATCTTTCGCCTTGCGCGGCACGCCGGGAGTTCCGAGGCGCATCTCGGTCTGCGCGGCGCCGGGACGATCGACGATCACCACCTTGCGCGTCTGACGCGGCGCCGTCGCCGTCGCGTGCTTGAGCTTGCCCTTCGCGGTGGCGGTCCAGCCGGCGAAGGCGGCGTCGAGCCGGCGCGTGATGTCGTCGGGCTGCACGTCGCCGACGACGATGATGGTGGCGAGATCCGGACGCAGATGCTCGGCGTGCCACTTGACGACGGCAGCGCGGTCGAGCGCCTTGAGCGTCGGCTCGGTGCCGATCTCGGGCAGGCCGTAGCGCTGCTTGTCGCCGTAGACGACGCGCGCGAGCGTGTCGCGCGAGATCGCCGACGGCACGTCGCGCAGCTGCGCGAGCGCGGTGACGCGATCGGCGCGCACGCGCTCGAGCTCCTTGTCGGCGAAGCGCGGGCGCGCCACCACGTCGGCGATGATGGGCAGGAGCGGATCGAGCGCGCGCACCAGCGCCGTCGCCTGCACGCGCGTGTCGTCCCAGCTCGCGCTCGTGGTCAAGGAGGCGCCCAGGCGCGCCACGTCCTCGGCGACGTCGAGCGCGCCGCGCGTGCCGGCGCCTTCGTCGAGCAGATCGGCGGTGAGCCCGGCGACGCCCGCTTGCGCGAGCGGCTCGTCGGCGACGCCGCTCGGCCACGTGATCACCAGCGACGCCACCGGCAGCTCGTGCCGCTCGACGACGAGCACGGCGGCGCCGTTCTTCAGCTTGCGCCGCGCCGGCACCGGCAGGTTCAATTTCGGCGGCGGCCCGCCTTTGGGCGGCGTCGCGCGATCGAGCTCGCTCGCGTCCGACGACGGCGCTGACGGCGACGGCGGCGTTGTCAGCGGCACCGGCCGCGGCGGCGTGCCGCCCTTGATCACCGCGCCGCCGGGCGTCCTCGTGATCGGCAGTGGACCGCGCGGCGGATTGGTCGTCGGCCGCGTCGTCGGCGGCGGATTGGCCGGCGCGTCGCCCGCCTGCGCGCGCGCCTGCGGCCAGGGCGAGGGCACGTTTTCCGTCGACGCCGGCGGCACGTGCGCGCACGAAAGCACGAACGCGGCCGCCATCAGCGAGCGGCGCATCAGTTGGCCGCCTTCGGCGAGACGGTGACGACGACGCGCCCGGGCACGATCGTCTTTTGCGCCCACGCGCGGATGCCGTCGGCGGTGGCGACGCGATAGCGCTCGAGATCCTTGTCGATGAAGCCGGGATCGCCCGCGTAATAGGCGTAGCGATTGAGCACGTCGGCGCGGCGCTGCCCCGACATCAGCGCGAGCACGAACTGCGCCTCGTACTCGTTGCGCGCCTTGTCGAGCTCGGCGGCGCTCACCGCTTCTCGGGTCGCACGCGCCAATTCCTCGTCGACGATCGGCACCACCTCGGCCGCCTTGTGCCCGGGCTTGAGCGTCACGACCACCTCGAACTGCGACGACAGCGGCGCCGACTCCTGCGACACCTCGACCGACTGCGCCAGCCGCGCGTCGTACACGAGCCTCTTGTAGAGCCTCCCCGATTTTCCGCCGAGCACGCTGGCGAGAAGATCGAGCTCGGCGTCGCCGGCGGCGAACATCGGCGGCGACGGCCACACCAGGTACACGCGCTCGAGCGACACGCGATCTTCGAGCGCGACCTGCTTCTCGCTCGTCAAGATCGGCTGCGGCGGCCGCGGCGCGCGCGCCGGCGCCGCCGTCGACGGCAGCGAGCCGAAATATTTTTGGCACAGCCGCTTGGCCGTCTCGACGTCGACGTCGCCGGCGATGGCCAACGTCGCGTTCGCCGGCGAATAGTACTTCTTGAAGAACGCGCTCACGTCGTCGACGGTGGCGCGCTCGAGATCCGCGTGCTCGCCGATGGTCAGGTGATGATACGGATGCGACGGCGGATAGAGGTTCTCGTAGATCGCCTTCGGCGCCAGGCCGTAGGGCCGATTGTCGTAGTTCTGCCGCTTCTCGTTGCGCACGACGTCGCGCTGGTTGTCGAGCTTGTCCTTGGTCAGCGTCGCCAGGAGGAAGCCCATGCGATCGGACTCGAGCCACAAGCCGGTCTCGAGAAAATTCGACGGCAGCGTCTCGAAGTAATTGGTGCGATCGGTGTTGGTGGTGCCGTTGGCGGTGCCGCCCGCTTCTTGGATGTACTTGAAGTGCATCTTGTCGGCGACGTGCGCCGAGCCCTGGAACATCATGTGCTCGAACAGGTGCGCGAAGCCGGTCTTGCCCGGCTGCTCGTCGCGCGAGCCAACGTGATACCAGACCGACAGCGCCACCACCGGCACGGTGTGGTCCTCCTGCACGAACACGGTCAAGCCGTTGTCCAGCTTGAACGTGGAGAACGACAGCAGCGTAGCGACGAGCGGCAGGGCCAACATGGCGGTACTTCACGACGTCATGATAAAATTTGCAACCAATGGCGAATTGCCCGAGCTGCAACGCGTCCGTCGAAGATGGCGCCGATTTGTGCCTCGAGTGCGGCGAGCCGATGGGTGATTCGCCGGCAGCAAAAGCGGCGCGCAGCGATCCTCCGGCACCGACGGCGTCGCCGCGGCCGGTGATCGCCAAGCCGACGGCGCCGCCGCCGAAGACGATGCCGGCGACGCCGGTCGCGAAGAAGAAATGGGCCGAGGAGCCCGAGCCGCTGCGTTGCCCGGGGTGCGGCTTGAAGTCGCACGCTGCGCGCTGCCCCGATTGCGGTACGCGCCTTCGTCACGACGACGACTGAGCCGCCGCTCGACAACTGGGCTTGTCGCGCACTAACGCGGTCAAGAAAAGCGCGTTGGTCGAACCAATTACGGGCAGCCATCTATTGTCCCCTGTGCGTCGTAGGAGGACACTCACGCTCACTCTCGGAGGTTTATGCCATGCGACGCATACTCCTATTGTTGACTCTGGCTGCTGCCGCCTGCTCGTCGAAGCCGTCGTCCCCGTCGACCGACGACGAATTGCCGGCGCTCAAGACGATCCTCGATCCGAAGCCCGACAACGGCTATCAGCTGATCATGCCGATCCAAAAAGACCTCCCGCCCGGCACCGACGACGAGGTCTGCACCTGGACCGATCTCGTCATCGACCACGACGTCGACATTCGCGCCGTGCAGGGCTACCAGACCGTCGGCGGCCATCACGTCATCCTCTTCTCGACGCAGAAGATGCAGGCGCCCGGCACCACGCGCACCTGCAGCGACGACGACATGGCGACCTTCCGTTTCGCGGCCGGCGCCGGCGGTGAGGGCCAGCTGGCGAAGAACGAAGCGCCCGGCAACCTCGTTTTCCGCATTCCGGCCGGATCGCAGTTCGTGATCAACCACCACTACATCAATGCGACGCCCAACACGCTCGACTCGCAGTCGGCGGTGAACATCTACCTCGCCGATCCCACGCAGACCTACGTTCCCTCGGGCGCGTTGGCGTTGCTCAACACGTCGATGGTGATTCCGCCGGGACAGAACAACGTCGACATCAACTGCACGATGCAGAACGACGTCAAGGTGTGGTCGGTCTTTCCGCACATGCACACCTACGGCACGCGCATCACCATCCAGCAGGAGACGGGCGGCGTGAACACCACGCTCTTCGACGTGCAGCCCTGGTCGCCGGCGTATCAGTTCTCACCGCCCTCGATCACCAAGGACGTGACCGCGCCGCTCATGGTCTCGAAGGGCGACGTGATGCACGTGCACTGCGAGTACGACAACACGCTGTCGAACAACATCACGTTCGGCGTCGAGATGTGCGTCGGCTTCGCCAACTTCATCGATGACACCGGCATCGGCAACATCGAGTGCGACGGTGGTCAGTGGGGCGCGTTCTGATGCGAGCAGCGCTCCTGGTTCTCGCGCTCGCGTTCGTCGGTCTCGGTTGCGGCGGCGACGACACCACGTCGGTGACGGTGCATGACATGGCCGCCGGGGCGGCGCACGACATGGCTTCGTTGTGCGGCCATCCCGGCGACACCGGCAACTCGCTCGGCGTCGGCAAGTACTGCACCAGCATCAGCGACTGCTCGTCGAACTCGAAGGCGACGCTGTGCTCGATCCTCGGCAGCGACAACACGTATTTCTGCACGTTCCCCTGCTCGGGCACGGCCGATCTCGCGACCGAATGCGGCGAGAACGCGACCTGCGCGTGTCAAGGCGGTCAGTGCGGCTGCTTCCCCGCCGCCTGCGAATGACAATCGCTCGGATCGTGGTACGGTGCGCCGGTCATGCGCACCATCTCCGTGGGGCTCCTCGGCCTCGGCAACGTCGGTAGCGGCGTCGTCAAGCTGCTCGCCGACAACGCCGAGGCGATCAAGCTGCGCCTGGGCGGCTCGGCGGTGGCGATCCGCCGCATCGCGGTGCGCGAGGCCGACAAGCCGCGCCTCGTCGACGTCGCGCCCGCGCTCATCACCACCGACGTCAAGGCGGTGCTCGACGATCCCGAGATCGAGATCATCGTCGAGCTCATCGGCGGCGAAGAGCCGGCGCGCAGCTACGTGCTCGACGCCATCGCGCGCGGCAAGCACATCGTCACGGCCAACAAGGCGCTCCTGGCGGCGCACGGCGACGAGCTGTTCCACGCCGCGGCCGAGCGCGGCGTCGACGTCTATTACGAAGCGTCGGTCGGCGGCGGCGTGCCCATCATCCGTGCGCTGCGCGAAGGGCTCGCCTCCGATCGCGTCGACGAGCTGGTCGCCATCGTCAACGGCACCTCGAACTTCCTTCTGACGACGATGACCGAAGAGGGCCGGCCGCTGCCGGAGATCCTCAAGGAGGCGCAGGACAAGGGCTACGCCGAGGCCGATCCGTCGCTCGACGTCGACGGCTGGGACGCCGCGCACAAGCTGTGCGTGCTGATTCCGCTCTGCTTCGGCACGCGCATCTCGGTCGCGCAGGTGCTGGTCGAAGGATTGCGCGGCATCGAGCCCATCGACTTCCGCTACGCCGAGCGCTTCGGCTACGTGATCAAGCCGCTCGTGATCGGAAAGGATCACGGCGACTCCGTCGAGGCGCGCGTGCATCCGACGCTGATCCCGCGCCGCTTCATGCTGGCGTCGGTCAACGGCGTGTACAACGCCGTCTACGTGTCGTCGTACGCGCTCGGAAGCTCGATGTACTACGGCCGCGGCGCCGGCATGATGCCGACGGCGGTGGCGGTGGTCAGCGACGTGATCGAGGTGTCGCGAAATCTGTTGTCGTCGTCGGCGGGCGGCTCGCCGTTGCGCGCGATGCCGCGGCGGCGCGGCGAGGTCAAAGAGCGGCGCATCCGCGACGCGGGCGAGCTCGAGTCGCGCTATTACCTGCGCTTCGGCGTCGTCGACAAGCCCGGCGTCCTGGCGCAGCTGGCCGGCATGCTCGGCGAGCACGAGATCTCGATCAGCGAGGTCGTGCAGGAAGGGCAGCGCCAGGAAGGGCAGCCGGTCACCGTCGTGGTGACCACGCACCGCGCGCGCGAGAAGAACGTGCAGGCGGCGCTCGGCATCATCAATCGATTGCCGACGGTGCGGCAGCCGACGCGCCTTCTGCGCATCTTCGAGTAGCGCGTGACCTCCGCGCTCGAGAGCAAGCAGGGCGGCGCGCGCGTGCGGATTCCGCCGCCGCTGGTGCTCGTCGCGTTCTTGCTCGCCGGCTTCGTGCTTCGTCGCGTGGTGACGCCGCCGCCGCTGCCGTTTTCGCGCACGGTGCAGATCGTCGTCGGCGCGGTCGTCTTCGTGGCGGCGTTCGCGTTGGGCTGGTCGGCGCGCAGCCTGTTCGCCGCGAGCGGACAGGATCTCCGGCCCTGGACGCCGTCGCCGTCGCTGCTGGTGCGCGGGCCTTATCGCTTCACGCGCAATCCGATG
>DASXOU010000180.1:0-3447 GCA_036494045.1 Polyangia bacterium
CCGCTCGTCGCCGCCGGCAAGAGCGGCGACTTCGATAGCAACGGCGCCTACGCCTTTTCGGCGCTGCTTCTGCCCGCGCTCGTCGCCGTCGGGGTTTTCGCCACGCCGACGTTCGAGGCGTGGGCGCTGGCGCTGCGCTCGGGCGCGCGCGTGCGCTGGTCGAGCGACGACGCCGGCCCGCATCGCGCGGTGTGGCTGATGGAGGTCGGCTGGGCGCTGGCGGTGCTGGCGCTGCTCGGCGATCATCGGCTGCACGCGTTCGGCAGCGAGGAGACGCTGGCGCTGGCGTGGACGACGCTCTTGGCGCTGACGCTGCCGGTCTACTTCCTGTTCGCCTCGACGCGCTACGCGACGCTGCCGGCGCGCATCGCCTTCGGCGTCGCCGCCGTGGCGCACCTCATCACGCAGATGATCGCTGTAGGCATCGTGCGCGGCGCCAGCTACTCCGGCTTCGCCGGCACCTACGTCACGCTCGCCGGCATCGCCGCCCTCGCCGTGCCCGTCTGGACCGCCTGGCGCCAACACGTCTTGAAGGTTCGTACGCTCGCGCGATAATCTCGCGCGACCGATGCCCACGCTCAAAATCGTCACGCTCAACCTCTGGGGCGAGCAGCCGCCGCTCGATCGGCGCATGGCGCTCGCCACCGATGGCCTGCGCGGCCTTCAGCCCGACGTCGTCGGCTTGCAGGAAGTCCGACAGGTACCGTCGACGGTGCCGAACCAGGCCGAGACACTGGCGCGCGCGCTCGGCATGTCGTGGTACTTCGAGCCGGCGACGCCCTGGGGCGGCGGCGACGAGGGGCTGGCTATCTTGTCGCGCCATCCGATCACCGCGCGGCGCGTGCACGAGCTGCCGCACGCCGTGCCGACCGAGCGGCGCATCCTCCTCGGCGTGACGGTGACGACGCCCGACGGCCCCGTCGACGTCTGGACGACGCACCTCAACTATCGGCTCACCGACGGTGGCAAGCGCGAAGATCAGATCGTCGCGCTCGACGCGCACATCGCCGCGGCGCCGTCGGAGCTGCCCAAGATCTTGTGCGGCGACTTCAATGCTACGCCCGACAGCGACGAGATCCGCTTTCTGCGCGGGCTGCACACGTCAGCGGGGCGGCGCACGTTCTGGCAGGACGCCTGGGAGCGGCGCCAGGGCCGCGCCGACGGCTTCACCTGGGCGCACGACAATCCGTACACGTCGCGGCTGCACTGGCTCGATCGCGATCGGCGAATCGACTACATCTTCGTGAGCCCGCTCCAGCGCGACGGGCGCGGCGTGGTGCGCGACTGCCGCATCGTCTTCGATCGTCCCACCGCCGACAGCGCGCTGCCGTCGGACCACTTCGGGCTCTACGCCGAGGTGCAACTCTCGCCGCTCGAAAAAGAGACCTACGAGTGATCAAGAAGACGCCTCCTTCCGCCACCGCCGACGCGCACCTTCTGACCGCGCCCGTCGACGCGCCGGCGTTTACCACGACCGATCCATGGCGCGTCCTGCGCATTCAAGGCGAGTTCGTGCGCGGCTTCGACGCGCTCGCCGATCTCGGGCCGGCCGTGACCATCTTCGGCTCGGCGCGGACGGCGCCGGGCTCGCCCGAGTACGAAGCGGCGCGCGCCACCGCGTGCCGGCTCGGCAAGGCCGGCTTCACCGTCATCACCGGCGGCGGGCCCGGCATCATGGAAGCGGCCAACCGCGGCGCGCGTGAGGCGGGCGCACCGTCGGTGGGGCTGAACATCGAGCTGCCCTTCGAGCAGAAGGTGAACGAGTTCGTCGATCGCTCGATCGATTTCCGCTACTTCTTCGTGCGCAAGACGATGCTGGTGAAATACGCGCAGGCGTTTTTGATCTTTCCCGGCGGGTTCGGCACGCTCGACGAATTGTTCGAGGCGCTCGTGCTCATCCAGACGGGCAAGATCGCCCACTTCCCGGTCGTGCTCTACGGGCGCAGCTATTGGGCCGGCCTCGTCGAGTGGCTGCGCGCGCGCATGCTCGCCGACGGCAAGATCGCGGCCGCCGATCTCGACCTCATCCCTGTCGTCGACTCGCCGGAGGAGGCGTGCCGGCTCGTCGTCGGGCGCGCGCGCGCGCAACGCGCCGAGCGCGAGGAGGCGGCGCGCGCGGTGTCGGCGCGCGTGTTCGCGCCCGAGCGCTTCTCGCGCGGGCCTGACGGCGCCGATGGCGCGCGCGGCGGCGGCGCGACGGTGCGCGAGAAGCGGCCGGGTAAGCGGGCAGGGCAGAAGGGCCGAGCGGCACGCAAGCGCTGAACGGCTGCGGGCTTGCCGCCCTTGCGGCAGACCCTACCTTCGGCGCCATGCGAAGCGTGATGTTGGCGTCGTGTCTGGCCCTCCTCGGCCTGTCCTGCAGCCATCCGCAAAACCCCGAGCGCAAGGACGCGCTGAATGATCAAGTGTCCGGCGCGCTGCAACCGACCGATCGCGCGTTCCTCAAGGACGATCCGGCGACGCGTGTCGTGTGTCGCGCCGACGCCGATTGCCCGCAGGGCGCGATGTGTCATCCGGCGCGGCAGGTCTGCTTCACGACCTATCCGGAGATGGAGGTCACCAAGATCGAGGTGACCTGTCCGCTGGTGCCGCTCTACTTCGCGGTCGACTCGACGGCGCTCGTGCCCGAAGCGCAGAAGTGGGTCGACTACGACGCCGGCTGCCTGCGCCAGCGCGGCGCGGCGCGCGTGGAGCTCAAAGGATTCTCCGACGCGCGCGGCGACGCCGACTACAACGCGGACCTGTCGCGGCGGCGCGCCGAGACCGTGCGTGATGCGCTGAGCGCGCGCGGCGTCACCATCGACGTCGCGGTGCGCGCCGAGGGCGCGACCGACCCGATCCTCCACGGCACCAGCGAGCACGACTACGCCTACAACCGCCGCGTCGAGCTCAAATCCAAGTAGCTCCGTCGCTAGTCGTCGTCGTCGCGCGTGAACTTCGTCACCGGCTTCGTCCCCCACGGCGGCTCCGCGTCGCGTCCCTTGACCGCCTTCCACAGGATCCGCCCCAGCGGCGCCGTGTCCGGCCGCGAAAAATCGATCCGCTTCGACTCGTCCGCCAGCGGCGCATCCGCCGGGTTCACGTCGTTCGCGATCTTCCGCGGAATGAACGTGTACGTGCTCATGTCCGGCTTGGTCGAGAACACGTCGAACATCGCCGGCGCATTGCCGTCGCGCTGATTGATCGGATCGAGCCCGAGTAGGAGCAGCATCGTCCGCCACATCGCCGGCACGTCGTAATGCACGCTCGAGGTGTAGCCATGCTTCGCCCACGGGGAGATGATCACGCCCGGCGAACGGTGCAGCTCCACGTGATCGCCGCCGTCCTGCGGATCGTCCTCGATCAAGAACACGATCGACGTCGCCCAATACTTCGAGTGCGACAAGGCGTCGACGAAGCGCCCGGTCGCCTCGTCGTTGTCCGCGACCATCGACTGCGGCGTCGGCT
>DASXOU010000181.1:0-2242 GCA_036494045.1 Polyangia bacterium
GGTCACGATCACTGCGACGCTCAACGGCGTCTCGCGCACCGGCACCGTGCGCGTTCTCGGCGACGGCATCACCACCGACGCGCCGACGTTCACGACGCTGGCGCCGGCGACGGGCAAGATCCCGCTCGCGGGCACGATCAACTTGACGGCGTCGCTCGATCTGCCCGCCGGTACTCCGGTGGCGCTAACGGTGATGAGCATGAACGGCTGGACGGTGTCACCGACGGCGACCATCGCCGCCGACCAGGTCTCGACGACCATCCCGGTCACGCAAGCGACCGCGAACCTCATGGACACGATCACCGTGTCCGACGGCGTGAACACCAAGACGTCAATGCTCAGCGTCAACGTGCACCCCGTCATCAACGAGGTCGACTACGATCAGCCGGGCAACGACGTCAGCGAGTTCGTCGAGATCTACAACCCGAACCCGATTACGGTGAACCTGTCGAACTTCGCGCTCGTGCTCGCGACCAACTCGGCCAACGAGTACCTGCGCGTGCCGCTCGGCAACGTCACGCTCGATCCGGGCTCGGCGACACCGCCGGCGACGTCATTCATGGTCGTCGGCACGGCGACGCTGACAGCGACGGTGCCGGCCGGCGTCTTCACGATCAACTTCGCCAAGACGCAGGACAACATCACCAACAGCGGCAGCAATCCGACCGGCGTCGCGATCATCGACCTCACGACCAACACCGTCGTCGATTCGGTTTCGTTCGGCGCGACGGCGCCGGGCGTGGTCGCGCAGATCACCGGCGTCACCGGGAAGACCACGTTCGCCGAAGGCACGTGGAAGTCGGTGGCCGACGCCAACACCATGCCGAACAAATCGTGCGCGCGTCAGCCCAACGGGAAAGACACCGACAACCTCAGCGCCGACTGGACCGTGGAAGGCACCGTCACGCCGGGCGCCGCCAACCCGTAGCCTCCTCAGTTTTCCGAGACAATCGCAGCCTCGACGGTGGATTTTCCCGTCGGGGCGCTGCCAACCTGCCGAAACTCGGTAGCGGCGCGCGTGGCATGGGCGTCGCAATTGCGCGGTCGCATGCGCATCCTCACGCCCTTTGTCATCCTTGGCCTGGCTCTTTCGTACAACAGCGACGCGCGCGCCTGCGGCTGCTTCACGCCGCCCGACCCGAGCGTCCCCATCGTGCAGGCTGGCGAGCGCATCGCGTTCGCCATGTCCGGCGGCACCGTGACCGCGAATATCCAGATCCAATATCAGGGCAACGCGACCGACTTCGGCTGGCTCCTGCCGCTGCCGTCGATCCCGACGCTCGATCTCGGCACCGACGAGCTGTTCACGCAGCTCCTCGCCACCACGCAGCCGCAGTACAAGCTCAACCGCGTCTATGAAGGCAGCTGCTCGTTCGATCCATCCCGCGGCGGCGTCTTCAACGGGCCGACCGCGACCGGCGGCGCCGACGGCTCGGGCGGCTCCGGCGGCGGCGGCGGCGGTGGCTCGCCGCTGGTGTATCAGAGCTCGATCGGCCCCTACGACTACGCCGTGCTCAAGGCCGACACGCAGGACGCGATGCTGCAGTGGCTGTCCGACAATCGCTACTTCGTCCCCGACGGCACCGCCGACGCCGTCGGGCCGTACATCAACCCCGGCGCCTATTTTCTCGCGCTCAAGCTGAAGTCGGGCGCCAGCGCCGGCGACATCCAGCCCGTGGTCGTGAAGTACCAGAGCGACCTGCCGATGATTCCGCTCGTGCTCACGTCGGTGGCGGCCAACCCGCACATGGGCATCCAGGTGTGGATGCTCGGCGACGGGCGCGCGATCCCGCGCAACTATTATCACACGGTCATCAACGACGCGAAGCTCGACTGGATCGACGGCTCGCAGAACTACAACGACGTCATCATCGCCGCGACGGCGGAGGCGCCGGACAAGCACTCGTTCGTAACCGAGTACGCCGGCAGCGTGGCGCCGATTCAGGGCATCCTCGACGCGCCGGGGCGTTTCGGCTCGCAGACGGATCTGGCGGCGCAGACGACCGACGTCGCGTTCGTCGACTACATGCTGCAGCACGGCTTTCCGCTGACGGCGCAGACGACGGCGGTGCTCGGCAATTACATCCCCGAGCCGGCGGCGCTGGCGAGCGAGGGCATCTCGGCGCCGCAGTTCTACGCGAGCATCGACTACTACCTCGGGTCGTACAAGCAGCAGAACCCGGGCGACTTCACCGGCTGGACCGAGAACTTCGCGCCGGCGATGATGGCGCAGGATCTCCAG
>DASXOU010000182.1:0-5157 GCA_036494045.1 Polyangia bacterium
CGAGGACTTCACGCTGCTCGATCCCGACGGCAATCCGGTGATTCGCGTGCCGGTGGCGTATGCGGACGTGCACATCCAGGAGCTGCTCGTCTCGCTGGCGAAGACGGCGCTCACCGGCGGGCATCGGTTCTTTTTGACGCTGCATTTTCCGCGCGCGTACATTCCGTCGGGGTGGGCGGTGATCGCGCCGACGCGGTCGACGTGGGGGACGGAGCATCCCGAGGTCAACATCCTGGCGGCGATGTCGGCGCGCAAGATCAAAGAGCCGACGGGCGGCGCGGTCGTGATTCGCGTCGACGACGTCGAGCTCGGCGACGTCGGGTTTGCGATGGCGTCATCGGGGCTCGACGGCAAACCGACGTGGTGGGCCAAGCTCGACGGCGTGCACTCGCGGGCGGGGCTCATCTACTCGTCGGATCACGAGCTGGCGACGGCGGATGGGCCGTACTTCTTCTTTCGGCTCTGGGACGTGAAGTCGCCGGCGGGGGCGCTGCAGCTCAGCGACTATGCGTTTCCGCTCGAGAGCGTGACGGCGGCGGAGTTCGGCGTGCACGGAAGGGTGCGCGAGGAGCTGCACTTCGCCGCCGCCGGGCGCACGCTCGGCGCCAACGTGCGCGCGAACGGCGTGCTCATCGACGCGTACTCGGAGCATCCGGGCGTGCACCTCATGCTCGACGTCGATCATGGGCGCGGGCCGCTGGCGCAATTGCCGGCCCCGCTGTCGACGTGGCTGTCGGGCAATCCACGCGCGCGCATCGCCATCAACGGGCCGTTCACGCATCCGATCATCGACGGCGAGGTCCACGAGATCGACGCCAACCTGGAAGGCATCCGGCTCACCGACGGTGACGCCAAGCTGCACTTCGACGCCGGCAAGCTCGGGCTGCATCCGGCCGCCGGCAAGCTGGCGCGCGGCGTGGCGTCGGCCGACATCGACATGGACCTTTCGGGCGGCGGCGCCTGGACGGCGTTGGTGAGCCTGAAAGGCGTCGATCCGGGCGAGATCCCGAAATTGCCGCGCGCCGCGGCGAGCGAGCTCGGCGGCAGGCTCGACGGCAAGGTGCGCCTCGCCGGCAACATCGAGAAGAAGCGCGAGCACATCCTGCTGTCGCACCTTGCGGCAGAGCTGGTGCGCAATCGGGCGGGCGGCCATCTGCCGCGCACGCTCAAGCTCGCGGGCGACGGCGAGTACACGCCGGCGGTGATCACCTTGCGCGGCGTGACCGCGTCGGGAGAGGGCGTCACCGTCGGCGCCGACGGCACCATCGATCCGCGCTCGGGCCGCGTCGACGCCGGGCTGCGCGTGGATGCGGCGAACGCCGCGTCGCTGTTCGCGCGCTGGGGGGCGCCCGCGAGCCTACGCGCCGAGTCGCTGCACGCGAGCGGCCGCATCGCAGGCCCGCTGTTGCGTCCCACGTTGCTCTTGCACGCGAGCGCGAGCAACGTCTCGTACGCGCGGCGCACGCTGGAGAAGCTCGACGCCGAGCTGTCGCTGCGCGGCGGCGCGCTCGTGCTCAGCGACGTGCACGGCGTCGGGCTCGGCGCCACCATCGACGGGCAGGCCGAGCTCGGCCTGTTCGACGGACCGCTCGATCATCCGAAGGCGACGCCGACGGTGCGCGCGCAGCTGACCGCGCACGGCCTGTCGGTCGCCGCGCTCACCGGCTGGATCTCGGTGACCGGCAGCGCCGACGTCGACGTCGATCTCGAAGGCGCGCTCGCGCATCCGCACGGGCGCGCGTCGTTGACGCTGCCGCGGCTCGACATCCAGGGCGACGTCTACACCGGCGGCGCGCTGCGGCTCGCGTTCGACGACGCCGGCGCGACGGTGCAGGAGCTGTCGCTGCATCGTGCGCACGGCGGCTCGGTCGGCGGCTCGGGCAAGATCGGCTGGAACGGCGACATGGACCTGCGCGTGCAGCCGAAGAACTTCCCGCTCGTCGCCATTCCATGGGTCAAAGAGGTCCCGGTGCCGCTGGCGGGCACGCTGTCGGGCGACATGCACGTCGGCGGCACCGTCGATCGGCCGATGCCGGGCGGCATCCTCTCCTTGGTCGCGTTCAAGGTGCGCGAGGTGCTCCTCGGCAAGGGCGATCTCAAGCTCGATCCCGGCGCCGACGCGATTCACCTGTCGGGAAAGTTTTTCGACAACCTCGTCACCGTCGACGGCTGGCTGACTCTCGTGCCCAAAGTGTCGGTGGCCGCGACCATCAAGGTCAAGGATCTGCCGCTCGAGAAGCTGGTGCCGGAGATGCAGGCGCTGGCGGAGATTCACGGGCTGGCGACGGGCGAGGTGTCGTTCACCATCGACTCGGAGTCGGGGCTGACGTTCGCCAAGCTCGATCTCTCGCAGCTCACGCTCACGCTCGCCTCCGTCGACGAGAGCGGGCGGCCGCAGCGCCTGGTGGTCAAGAACCAGGATCCGGTGCAGGCGACCTTCGACGGGCAGACCTTCAACATCAAGCACGCGAATCTCTACTCGCGCATCGGCGAGTTCACCATGCACGGCACCGTCGGCAAGGTGAACAACGTGTACATGAAGGGGCAGATCAACCTCGAGCTGCTCGAGTACTTCTTCCGCGGCCTGTTCGAGCACACGCATGGACCGGCGACGCTGGAGCTGACCATCTCCGGGGATCTGGCGCGGCCCGATGTCACCGGCTACGTCAACATCGGCGGCGGCCAGGGGCCGGCGGAGCTGGTGCCGCGCGGGCTCGACGGCAAGCTGACGCTGGTGGTGCCGTCGGGGCTGATCCAGGTGACACCGCAGTCGATCCGGCTCACCAAGGTCGAGGTGACGACCGAGCAGAACAAGACCGCGCGCGCGTCGGGGCAGGTGATGCTCGATCATTGGACGCCGGGCGCGATCGAAGCGACGATCAAGGGCGACATCTCGCCGCGGCTGTTTCAGTGGGGCCTGCCCGAGCAGGTGGGCGACGCGTCGGGCGGGATCGCGCTCGACGTGCACGTCGGCGGCGTCTGGAGCCATCCGACGTGGCAGGGCAAGGCGACGGTCAAGGACGTCGCGTTCCGCGCGCGCAAGCTCGGCGGGCGCGACATCCTGCTCACGGGCGGAACCATCACGCTCGAGAACTACGATCTCGCGATCGGCTGTCCGCGCACGGGGCGCGCGCCGGGCGGCTGCCGCTCGCTGTCGGGCACGATCAACGACGAGCAGCGGCTCGATCGCATCGACGGACGCGTCAGCTTCGGCGACGAGCTGTCGCTGCGCGATCTCGACATCTGGCTCGACGGCAGCGAGATCTCGTACGCGCAGCCGGGCTGGGAGATCAAGATTTCCCCGCAGGTCGAGCTCACCGGCAACTCGAACCAGCTCGTGCTCAAGGGCGTCATCGACATCGTCGACGGCCGTTACGCGCAGAACTTCGAGCTCGCCGACATGGTGTTCAAGCCCAAGCGCACCTACGAAGTGGCCGAGCCGTTCTGGCAGGGCATTCCGCTGCTGGAGACGACGCGGCTCAACGTGCACGCGCAGTCGCGCGGCGACCTGTTCGTCAAGAACAACATCGCCAACCTCTCGTTGTCGGCGTCGCTCGACGTGACCGGCACGTTGTCGGAGCCGCGGCTCAACGGCGCCATCCAGCTCGAGCCGGGCGGACAGATCTCGTGGCCGGGCCTGCGCTACACGTTCGAGACCGATCGCGGACAGGTGCGCTTCGAGGCGGAGAAGAAGATCCCCGAGGAGACGCCGACCATCGATCTGACGGCGTCGACCGTCTACACCGACAATTACGAGCAGCAGCACGAGCTGACCATGACGCTGAGCGGGACGGCGCTCTCGCCGCGCCTCGTCTTCGGATCGAAGGAGGGTTGGTCGTCGAACGTGGTCGCGCAGCTTCTGTTTCTCGGCATGAACCCCGACGACGTGCGCAAGATGACGCAGGGCGCGGCGGCGTCGGCGCAATCCTCGACGGCGACGGGCACCGCCACCGACGCCGTGGCCAAGAGCGTCACCGGCGCCACGGTCGGGCAGTTCGTCGCCGATCCGCTGCGGCGCCAGTTCGGGCTCGACGTGTTCAACCTGCAGTTCGGCGGCAGCTCGGTGCAGCTCGACGCGTGCAAGCGCATCTCGCGCGCGTTCAAGGCGTGCGGGCAGGGCGAGATCGGCTTTACCGGCGCCTCCAAGTTCGGCGGATCGATCGAGCTGCGCATCACCGATCGGCCGGCCGAGATCGGCGGCGTGGGGCGCATCGAATACCTCACGCACGGCGTCGACACCTTGCAGGACTCGCTGACGTCGGGGCGCGGTGAGCTGCGCTTGCGCGTTCCGCTCGGATATTGAGATATTCTCGCGGCGGATTGTCACGCGTCGCTGCCATCGTCGTTGCCGTCGTGCTCTTGCCGATGGTCGTGCGCGCGCAGCTGCCGCCGCCCGATCCGCAGCCGCCGCCAATCAAGACCCCGATGACGAGCGAGCCGGCGCCGCCGGCCGCGAAAGAAGGGCCACCCGGGCCAACTGGGGCAGCCGTTGCTACGCAGCGGCTGGCGGCGATCGACCTGCGCGGCGACTTTCACGACAACCGCGAGCGCCTGCTCAAGTTCCTCGGGCTCACCGCCGGCGCGCCGTTCGGCCAGGAGGATCAGACGCGCGTCGACGCCGGCCTGCGCGCGCTCGGCTATCGCCAGCTCGCCACCGAGATCGAGCCGCTCGGCGGGGGCCTGGTTCGCTTGCACCTCACGATCGAGTCGGTGCGCGTGGTGCGCAACGTGATCGTCAAGCACAATTGGCCGCTCTTCGACGACGAGATCATCCGCCACTTGTCGCTGCGCACCGGCTCGACGCTGCCCGCCGACGCCGAGCTCGCCATGCGCCTCGCCGACGAAGCCGAGGCGGTGCGCAAGTACCTCTTCAACGAAGGCTACTTCGAGGCCGGCGCCAGCGTCGAGCCGCACATCGCGATGGTCGGCATCCCCGCCGAGCCGCGGCCGCAGTGGATCGATCTCGTCGTCACCGTCACGCTCGGGCCGTCGTATCGGCTCGACGCGGTCTTGCCCACCTACGATCACGAAGACGGCGAGAAGCACCTGCCGCCGTCGCAGCTCTACGACATCTTCCACCACTGGCTGCGCTTCAAGGTCTCGCAGATGCGCGACGACGCCCGCCGAGCCGAGAAGGTGCTGCACGACGCCGGCTTT
>DASXOU010000183.1:0-16153 GCA_036494045.1 Polyangia bacterium
TCGGGCCCGCCGCCGGGCACGCGCCCGTTTTCCCAGTGCAGACTCTCCTCGAACGCGAACAGCGACGACTCGCGCACGTAGACGATGTCGTCGGCCAGCGCCAGCGCCGTGAACTTCGCGCCGCGCGGCGCCACCACCACGAGCCCATGCCCGTTGGCGTGAAACATCGCATCGGCGCCGTCGCCGAACGGCTCGTCGGTCGGCTGCCCGCGCACGCGCCGCTTGAGCGGATCGAACGTCAGCTGCCCCGACGACGCGATGGCGCCGAACGTCCGCGTCGGCAGCTTGCCGTCGACGCGCACCACCAGCATGCCGCCCTCGACGAGCGCGAACGGCTCGCCCATCGCCCCCGCGCGCAGAAGCCGCGCCGTCGCGAACGCCGCCACCGGCAGCGGCGGCGACAACACCAGCGGCTCGAAGCGATCTCCCCCCGGCGTCGTCGGCCCTTCCGGCCCCGGCAGCGGCGGCCGCTCGCCCGCCACGCGCAACTGCCACGATCCGCGCTTGGCCTCGTCGACGGGCGACTCGAGCTCGACCGCGCCGAACGGCTGCTCGCCGTCGAGCATGCGCTCGCCCTCGTTGGCCGCGCGCCGTAAATCCATGCGCGCCGCCGTCGCCTCCTCGCCGAGGTGCGCCATCCGCTCCTCGACCTGCCGCGCCAGCTCTTCCTGCCCCGCGCGATGGAACGCGTCGCGCGCCGACGGCAGCTCGCCCGCGCGCATCAGCGCCAGCCCGAGATATCCCTGCGCGCGCGCGTTTTCCGGCTCGGCCGCGACCACGCGCTTCAAGTTCTCCGCCGCCTCGGCGTGCCGTCCCGTGCGCAGCTCCACGAGCCCGAGGTTCAGCCGCAGCGCCGCGTCGTTGGGATACGCGCCGCACAATTCGAGATACGCCGCCAGCGCCTCGTCGTAGCGCGCCGCACGAAACAGGAACAGCCCGCGCAGGTTGCGCGCCCGCAGATCCTGCGGCCGGATGCGCAGCGCACACTCGATCTCGCGCTCGGCCTCGTCCAGCTTCTCGCCGCGCAGGAGCTCCCCCGCGCGCTGCAGATGCTCCGCCAGCTTGCGCTCGTCCCCGATGGACTCGGTCATGAGATCGCTCATTGGGCGACTACCGACGTTACACCAATTTCCGCTCAGCCGCGCCGCTTCAACCGCTTTGGGCCGCCTTGAACTTATAGTAGTGCTTGAGCACCATCTTGACGTACTGCTGCGTCGTCTCGTACGGCGGCACGCCGTGGTACTTCTCGACGGCGCCGGGCCCCGCGTGATAGGCCGCGATCGTCAAGACGAGGTCGCCTTTGAACCGGTTCGCATTCAAGCGCAAGAGGCGCGTCCCGCCGAGGATGTTCTCGCGCGGATCGAACACGCTGAGCACGTGCTGCTCTTTCTGCACGTCGGGCATGAGCTGCATGAGCCCCTTGGCCGACGCGCACGACACCACGCGCGGATCGTAATCGCTCTCGACCTTGATGATCGCGCGGATCAGCGCCTGCGGCAGCGCGTAGAGCCGCGACGCCTCGGCGATGAACGCGTCGTAGCGCGTGTAGCGATCGGCCGCACGATCGGTCGCCGGCACCACGTCCGCGCGCGACACCGCGCAGCCGGCGAACGACGTCGGCCCCGCCGCGCCCGAGATGATCCCCGCCTTACCCGGCCCGGTCTTGTACAACACCTTCCACTGATGTCCGCCACCGCGCGGCGGCGCGATGTTCGTGAAGTGGACGACGCCCTCTTTGTCCTCGTACGAGTAGATGTCCGCGCGTGCCACGCCGCCAATGAAGACGGTGACGATCGCTAGGACGAGGGCGCTGCGCACGCCTCGATCGTACCAAGCCCGCGCGCCGAACGCCAAGAACGCGCGGGGCCCGCGCTCCCCGCTCGACAAGCGACGTTGACGCCGACGACGAATTGCAGACGCGCGTCCTCAGTGGGGCACTCTCCGCTCCGGGGCTTCCACGCCGCCGTCGGAGATGTAGGTCTTCACGCCGCGCGCGGCCTTCTCGCTGGAACATGCGTTGCACTCGCGCAACACATCGTGCGACGCGCTTCGGTTCTCGCCACGCTCCTCGTTTCCGCGACACTCCTCGGCAGCGGCTGCCTCTCGCTCGTCATCCCCGAGCACGCGCCGGCGCCCGCCACCACCGACGACGCCACCGTCGAGGCGATGCTCGCCAACCGCGACTTCATGGGCTCCGGCTTCGTCGAGATCAACCACGCGCCCTTCCCGAGCGACCTCGAGACCGGCCGCGTCGTCACCATGTACGTCTCCGCCGATGCCGCCGCCGCCTACCAGGCGGTCAGCCCCGACACCACCAGCGCCGGCGCCGCGTTTCCCGTCGGTGGCATGATCGTCCGCACCTCCTCCGATCCCAACGGCACGCTCGAGGAGCTGACCTTCATGGTCAAGCACGAGCCCGGCTACTTTCCCGCCGTCGGCGACTTCCTCTTCGGCGTCAGCGCGCCCGACGGCACCCCCGCCGTCGACGCCAGCGGCCACACCGAATGGGGCGCGCTCGCCGACTGCGCGCAGTGCCACGAAACGCGCGCCTCGTCCGGCTTCCTCTTCGGCGTCGCCGTCGCCAACCGCTGACTACGCGCCCACGCCGGTTGCAAAAAATCCGCTCGACGATACAAGGAGTGGATGATCGAGACCGATTATCTGGTGATCGGTTCCGGCATCGCCGGCCTCTCCTTCGCCCTGCACGCCGCCGCCCACGGCCGCGTCATCGTCGTCACCAAGCGCTCGGTCGAGGAGTCGAACACCAACTATGCGCAGGGCGGCATCGCCGCCGTCCTCGATCCCGCCGACTCCTTCGACGCCCACGTCGCCGACACGCTCACCGTCGGCGAAGGGCTGTGCCACAAGGACATCGTCGAGCTTTGCGTCCGCAGCGGCCCGCAAGCCGTGCGCGAGCTCATCGAGAAATACGGCGCGCACTTCGACACCAACGGCGGCGGCGCCCTCGATCTCGCGCGCGAAGGCGGCCACTCCGCCCGTCGCGTCGCGCACGCCAAGGACACCACCGGCCACGAGATCGAGCGCGCGCTGGTCGCCGCGGTCCACGCCACGCCCGGCATCACCGTCCTGCCCGATCACATGGCCGTCGACCTCTTGCAGCTCGCCAAGTACGGCGGCCCCGACGCCGTCTTCGGCGCCTACGTCCTCGACGAGAAAACCGGCGAAGTCAAAACCGTCGTCGCCCGCGCCACCGTGCTCGCCACCGGCGGCGCCGGCAAGGTCTACCTCTACACGACCAACCCCGACGTCGCGTCCGGCGACGGCGTGGCCATGGCCTACCGCGCCGGCGCCAGCGTCGCCAACATGGAGTTCATCCAGTTCCACCCGACCTGCCTCTTCCACCCGCACGCAAAATCATTCCTCGTCTCCGAGGCGCTGCGCGGCGAAGGCGGCGTCCTGAAGCTGCGCTCGGGCGAGACGTTCATGGAGCGCTACCACCCGATGAAGTCGCTGGCCCCACGCGACGTCGTCGCGCGCGCCATCGACGCCGAGCTCAAGCGCACCGGCGACGACTCGGTCGTCCTCGACATGACCCACCTCGATCCGGTGTTCCTCGTCGAGCGCTTCCCGGCGATCCACGCCCAGTGCATGCGCTTCGGCATCGACATGCGCATCCAGCCGATCCCCGTCGTTCCCGCCGCGCACTACTCGTGCGGCGGCGTCGTCACCGACGACAAGGGCCGCACCAGCGTGCGCAACCTCTACTGCGTCGGCGAAGCCTCGATGACCGGCCTCCACGGCGCCTGCCGCCTGGCGTCGAACTCGCTCCTCGAAGGCGCCGTCTTCGGCGCCCGCGCCGCCGACGACGTGCGCGGCATCGAGTCGATCCGCCCGGCGCAGGTCGCGCCCTGGTACGCCGGCGCCGCCTCGCCGTCCGACGAGGCCGTCGTCATCACGCAAAACTGGGACGAGGTCCGGCGCCTGATGTGGAACTACGTCGGCATCGTCCGCACCGACAAGCGCCTCGAGCGCGCCCGCCGCCGCATCGAGCTCATCCGCGCCGAGATCCGCGAGTACTACTGGAACTTCCGCGTCACCGGCGATCTGCTCGAGCTGCGCAACCTCGCGCTCGTCGCTCATTTGATCGTGGAGAGCGCGCGCCGGCGCAAAGAATCGCGCGGCCTGCACTTCAACGCCGACTATCCGCACAAAGACGAGCGCTGGGCCCGCGACACGACCCTCCGCCGCGGCGACGGCCCCGACCCGGCCTAGCGGATCTCGTTCGCGGCGCGCGACTCGTAGCCCGGCGGGCCGCCGAACCGTACCGCCACCGGACCCTCGATCACGGGCCGGCCCATCGGCCCTTCGCAGTTGAGCATCCCGGGCAAGAGCGCCGCCAGCTCCGCCGCCGGCAGCTTCTCCAGAATATCCCGGCCCTCGATCTTCATGGGCGCCCAACCCATCATGTTCAGGACCTTGTAGCGCCCTTCGAAGCTGTCGCCGACCGCCGTCAGCTCGACGTCGCGCGTCCCGGCGCGCCCCTTGAGCTCACTCGACGTGAGCACGAGGTCGAGCTGCGACCGACCGACGCCGCCGTTGAGCGTTCCGGTCAAGTGGCGCGCGCCCGGCGTGTCGCGCACTTCGAAGAACACCGAGCCGCCACCGAAGCCGTTCACGCGCGTCACGTCGCCATGCTGCGCGACGGAGTAATCCACGCTCATCCCGCACACCAGGCCCGAGATGCGGCTGCCGTCGTCCTTGATGTCGTACGGGTATCCAGTAAAGCGCTGCGCCGTCGTCGTGCTGCCCGAGGTCGCGCAGCCGCCGAGGGCGACGAGCGCGACCACAACGAGGGATTTCATGGACGCACCTCCAAATGCTGGACGTGCGAGCGTCGTTCCTATTCAAAAAAAAAGCCCCGTCGCACCATGCGACGGGGCCCTGCCTCGCAGGCTGAGATGGCCGTCGGTCAGCCCGCGGGGCGATAGTCAGCGCGGCAAACGCCTGTGTCACAGAACGCCTTCGAGCCGCACTGCGCGTCGGTGGCGCACAGTGGATGGCAGGTGGCGTTGACGCAACGGAACGAGGCGCCGCAGTCCGAGTCCCACAGGCACTGCGCCGTCATCGGCGCCGTGTCGGTGCAAGCGCCCGACGCGCAGCTCTGCCCGAGCGGGCAGTCGGTCGAGGTCGCGCACGCGGCGTGGCACTGCCCGCCGACGCACACGCGGCTCTGGCCGCAGGCCGTGTCGTCGTTGCAGAGGACCAGGCTGGCCGTGCCGCAGCTCGACCCGCCGTTCTCGATGCAGCGGCCGCCCGTGCAGGTCTGGTTCGCCTGGCACGGATTGGTCGACGCGTCGCACGACGCCACGCAGTGCCCGACCTCGCAGATGAGCCCGCTCGAACAGTCGGTGTCGACCTTGCAAACCGGCGCCGGCACAGTGCCGTTCGGGTTGCCGCCGGCGGTCGTGCCGCCGCTGCCACCCGAGCCCGTGCCGCCGGTCCCGGTCGATCCCGTGCTGCCGGTGGCGCCGCTGCCACCCGAGCCGGGACGACTGGTGCTCGTCGGGTTATCGCGAGTGCACGCGCCAGCGGCTGCGATCAGAAAGCTCGCCGCCACGGCACCAAGGATGCTCCTGAGAATCGGGCGCGACATCGTGCTCCTCCGAGGGGCCAAACCCCAAGCGTCGCCAACGGCGAATACAAGCACCATGCCGTCCGCGAACTCCGCGAAATCCGCGAGCCGCGCTCGCGCTCGTGAACATCCCTTCACAACCGCCGGTGTGAACGTCCATAATCATCGGCGCGATGCGCGCCTCGATCCTGGTGATGTTGGCGCTCCTCGGCTGCGCCCACCGGCAGCCGTCGTCGCGCGCGCCGACCGCCGATCCCGAGCCTGCGCTCGCGGCCTGGCGCGACGCCATCGCCAAGAACGATCCGCGCGCCGCCTATCCGCTGCTGTCGTCTTCGTTGCGCGCGCGCATCACGGCCGACGACTTCGCGCTCCAGTGGAAGGCCGCGCAGGCCGACCTCTCGTCGCAAGAGGAGGCGCTCCACGAGCCGCACGCCGTCCGTCGCGCCTCGGGCGAGCTCACCGACGGGCGCGCCTGGCCTCTGGTTCGCGATGCCGATCGCTGGCGCATCGCCGCCGCTCATCCGCTCGAGCCCGGCGGCGACACGCCCGAGGACACGCTGCGCCGGCTCATCGCCGCCCTCGACGAGCACGACTTCGACGCCGTCGTCGCGCTCCTCGCCGAGCCGCTGCGCACCACGCTCGAGCAGGCGCTCGCCGAGCGCGTCGCCCGCCTGAAAACGGCGCTTCGCCGCGGCGGCATCGAGGCGACCGGCGGCTCCAGCGCCTCGGGAAGCACCGCGCGACTCCGCTATGACCCTCGCTATCACCTCGATCTAATTCAGGAGAACGGCCGCTGGCGGATCGCGGATTTCAACTGACATCCACTGTAAAATTCTGTCCGCGGCTACTCCCCCGGCCGGCTCTGCCACGCCCCGGGTAGACTGGACACCGGACAAGCGTAACATCCCCGATCACTTGACGGATTGGTCACGCTGACGGTGGACTGGGCCGCTACAGCCGTGCGGATCTGTCACAGTCGGCCCTCACGTTACTTCTTCGACGGGGACGTGAGCCTCTTGAAACGACACTAGAAAGTTCTTACCTTGTAGCTTCGGCATGGAACGTGCTCAGTGGGGGTGCGGCCCGGCATCATGACCAGGCTCAACCCCGGAGGAACCAGATGCTCGAATTTCAGGTAGGCGACAAGGCGGTTTATCCGGCGCAGGGGGTCGCAGAGGTCGTGGGTATCGATGCCAAGGAAATCTCCGGCAAGCTCATGAAGTTCTACGTCCTCAAGGTGCTCGACAGCGACATGCGCATCCTCGTCCCGGTCGAAAAGGCCGAGCAGGTCGGCCTGCGCGAGGTCGTGCAAGAGGACCAGATCCGCGAGGTCTACGACATCCTCAAGGAGAAGGAGCTTCACGTCGACAAGCAGACGTGGAACCGCCGCTATCGCGGGTTCATGGAGAAGATCAAGACCGGCTCGCTCTTCGAGGTGGCCGAGGTCTTCCGCGATCTCTATCGCCTCAAGGAGACCAAGACGCTCTCGTTCGGCGAGCGCCGCATGCTCGACACGGCGAAGAACCTGATCGTCAAGGAGCTCTCGGTGGCCAAGAACATCACCGAGGTGAAGGTCGAAAAAGAGCTCGAGAAGATCTTCAACTGCTAAGCTGTAACGCTTCGCAGTTACACGAGAGGCGGGCCTTCGGGTCCGCCTCTTTTCTTTTGTGGTATCGTCGAATGATGCGTGACTCGCTGATCGCGCGTGTGCGCGGCCTCCTGCTGACGCCGAAGGAAGAGCTGCCGAAGACGATCGCCGAGGCGGGCGACGTCAAGTCGCTCCTGCCCTATGTGCTGGTGCTGCTGTCGATCGGCGCCCTGGCGCGCTTCATCTCGGGCGGGATCATTGGCCACTACGTCGCGCCGCAGGTGGTATTCGGCATGAAGATCGGCGGCGGCTGGTTCCGCGCGCCGATCGCGTCGCTGTTCGGCGCGATCCTATCGGTCGCGTTCGGCGTCGGCGTCTGGTGGTTCTTCGGCTTCATCCTGAACGTGCTCGCGCCCACGTTCGGCGCGCGCAAGGACGAGCCGGCGGCCAACAAGGTCGCGGCCTGGGTCGCGACGCCGATGTGGATCGTCGGCGCGCTCGCGCTGCTGGGCTCGGTGCCCTATCTCGACATCCTGGCGACGATCGCCGGCGTGGCCGCGCTCGTCTACGGCATCTTGATCGGCGTGTGGGCGCTACCGCTGCTCATGGGGACGCCCGAGGGCAAGGCGCCCGGCCACGTCCTCGCCGCCGCCGGCATCACCATCGTCGCGGCGGGCATCGCCGGCTTCCTGATGTTCGGGCTCGTGCTCGGGTCGATCTTCGCGACCGGCGCCGCGCTCGTGCACTGACTCGAGCCAGCTCGACACCACGGGAAAGACTTCACTGGCGGCCTGGCGGCCGACGACGAGATCGAAGTGTCCGTAGTTGACGCGCATGCCCTGGGCGCGCGAGCAGAGGACGAACTGCTTGACCGTCGCGCCGACGGCGTCGTGGGTGTCCTTGACGGCGTCGGGCGGCGACAAGACGTCGCGCGGACCGGCCAGGAACAGCGACGGCACGGTGATGCGCGCGAGCTCGGCGCGATAGTCGCGCCGTTTGTCGACGGAGCGGAAGACGTCGTGCAGGATCCAGTCGCTGTATTGCAGGAGCTCGACGCGCGAGAAGTTGGCGATCATGTTGACCATGATCCGTCGCTGAATGGCGCCGTCGAGGTTCTCGGGGTTGTGCACGATCTGTAGCGGCGACGGATGCCAATAGCCCGACACCGGCGCCAGCACGCGCAGGATCCAGCGATGGCGCAAGAAGCGGACGCTGCGGATGAGCCGGCCCGAGAGCGTCTTGCCGAGGCGCTTGAACGAGGCGGCGCCGCCGATCGACACCAAGGAGGCGACCTCGACGGTGCGGTGCGGATCGGAGAGCCACGCGTACGAGGCGAGCGCGCCCGTCGAGAAGCCAACCAGGTGGATCGATTTGGCGCCGGTGGCGCGGGTGACGATGTCGGCGGCGCACGGCAGATCGCGCTCGGCGTAGTCGTCGAACGACCAATCGTAGTGCAGGCCGGAGAAGAGCTTGGGGCGCAGCGAGAAACCGCGGCCGCGCAGCTCGGCGACGAAGACGTCGAAGCCGCGCGCGCACAGGTGCTTGGCGAGCGAGGTTTCGTCCGTCAGATCGAGGTTGTAGCGGTTGGCGGCGATCCCGTGGACGAGCAAGACCGGCGGGCGGTCCGAGGGCTTGTCGGGGCGATAGCGGCTCACGCCGAGGCGCCAGCCGTCGCTGGTGGTGCCGAAGCGGATCTCGTCGGGGAAACGGGGGACGAAAAAGTAGCGCGAGGCCAGGAAGCTGACGTAGCTCGCCAGCGCCAGGAAGACGATGCTCCCGATCCCGACGGCAAACCACGTCATGATTAGCGATGCGGATATTAGCTGAAATCTTGACGTTTCCAGGGCAAATGCGAAGATGCTGCGCATGGTCATCCATGTCGCGCTCGGCGACATCACCCAATTGACCGTCGATGCCATCGTCAACCCGGCGAATTCTCTGGGGATCATGGAGAACGGGGTGGCGCGCACGATCAAGGTCGAAGGGGGCGACGGCATCGAAGGCGAGGCCAAATCGGCGGCGCCGGTGGCCGTCGGCGCGGCCGTGGTGACGTCGGCCGGCGCGCTGTGGTGCAAGGCGGTCATTCACGCGCCGACGATGGAAGAGCCGGGGATGAAGGTCGGCGTCGAGAACGTGCGGCGCGCGACGCGTGCGGCGCTGCTCGCCGCGGGACGCAACGGCTACGAGACGGTCGCGCTGCCCGGCATGGGAACGGGCACGGGGCAAGTGCCGTACGACGAGGCGGCGCGCGCGATGGTCGACGAGCTGCGCGCGCACAAGATGCCGCAGCCGTCGACGATCTGGTTGATCGCGACCAACCACGACATGATCTACGCGTTCGAAGACGCGCTTCGTCTCGCCTCGTTACCGTAGCCTCGTGGGCCTAGCCTCGTGCTAGTCTCGCGCGCGTCATGTCGCGCAAGAACGACGAGGACACCAAGCCGCTGACGTATCGCGATGCCGGCGTCGACATCGACGCGGGCGACGAGCTGGTCGAGCGCATCAAGCCGCACGTGCGGCGGACGTTTCGGCCCGAGGTGATCGGCGACCTCGGCGGGTTCGGCGGGCTGTTCGCGGTGCCGAAGGGCTACGCGGATCCGGTGTTGGTGTCGGGCACCGACGGCGTGGGCACCAAGCTCAAGGTGGCGTTCGCGACGGGACGGCACGACACGATCGGGATCGATCTCGTGGCCATGTGCGTGAACGACGTGGCGGTGTCGGGGGCGGAGCCGCTCTTTTTTCTCGACTATTTCGCGTCGGGAAAGCTCGATGTCGCCGTCGGTGAGGCGGTGGTGCGCGGGATCGCCGAGGGCTGCCGGCAGGCGGGCTGCGCGCTCATCGGCGGCGAGACGGCCGAGCTGCCCGGGATGTACGCAGACGGCGAGTACGACCTCGCCGGGTTCGCGGTCGGGATCGTCGAGCGCGGCAAGATCCTCGATGGCGCGCGCATTCGGCCGGGCGACGCGGTCATCGGCGTGGCGTCGAGCGGGCTGCACTCGAACGGCTACTCGCTGGCGCGGCGCGTGCTGTCGACGACGGACGACGCCGAGGCGCTCCTGGCGCCGACGCGGATCTACGTGCGCGCGATGCGGGCGGCGATGGCGGCGGGCGACGTCAAAGGGTTCGCGCACATCACTGGCGGCGGGTTGGTCGAAAATCCGCCGCGCGTGCTGCGCGAAGGGCTCGTGATGCGGCTCGACGAGCGCAAGTGGCCGCTGCCCGGCGTGTTCCAGAAGATCGCGGCATCGGGCGTGGCGCGCTCGGAGATGCGGCGGACGTTCAACTGCGGGCTCGGCCTCATCGCCGTGGTACCGGCGGGCGACGCCGAGAAGGTGCGCGCGGCGTTCGAGAGCGCGGGTGAGCACGCGTTCGTCGTCGGCGACATCGCACCCGGCAGCGGGCCGTCGCGGGTCGAGTTCGCATGAGCGAGCAACGATGAACGTCGGCGTCCTCGTCAGCGGGTCGGGGACCAATTTGCAGGCGATCCTCGACGCCGGGAAGACGGGCGCGCTCGGCGGCGCGCGCGTGGTGGCCGTGGTGTCGAACGTGGCCGGCGTGCGCGCGCTCGAGCGGGCGGCGGCGGCGGGCGTGGCGACCGAAGTGCTGCCACACAAGGGTTATGCGTCGCGCGACGCGTTCGACGCGGCGCTGGTGGCGACGCTGCAGAAGTACGAGGTCGAGCTGGTGGTGCTGGCCGGCTTCATGCGGCTTCTGACGCCGGCGTTTCTCGGCGCCTTTCCGGGGCGCGTGATGAACATTCACCCGGCGCTTCTGCCCGCGTTTCCCGGCGTGAACGCGCAGAAGCAGGCGCTCGAGTATGGTGCGCGCGTCACCGGCTGCACCGTGCACTTCGTCGACGAGGGGTGCGACACGGGGCCGATCATCGCGCAGGCGGCGGTGCCGGTGCTCGACGGCGACGACGAGGCGACGCTGGGCGCGCGCATCCTCGCCGAGGAGCATCGGCTCTACCCGGCCGCGATCCGCGCCGTCGCCGACGGCCGCGTGCGCGTCAACGGCCGGCGCGTTAAGATTCGGACATGAGCGACGAGCTGCATTCTCGCTACGAGCTCATCCATGGCGGCGATACCGAGGCGATGCGCGCCGAGATCGCGCGCCTCAAGGCGAGCGGCAAGCCGGTGGTCGTGGTGTCGGCGTGCCTGGCCGGCGTACGCTGCCGCTTCGATGGGCGCGACAAGCGCGACGACGCGGCGCTGGCGCGCGTCGCCGGGCAGGGCGTCGAGATCCTGCCGTTGTGCCCCGAGGTGCTGGCGCGCTTCGGCGTGCCACGGCCGGCGATCACGCTGTCGCTCGACGGCAAATCGGCCACCGACGATCACGGGCGCGACGTCACCGCCGAGCTCGAGGCGGGCGCGCGGCTCGCCGATCTGATCGCACGCGAGGCCGGCGCGGTGCGCGCGCTTCTAAAGGAGCGCAGCCCCTCGTGCGGCGTGACCGAGGTGCACGGGCCCGACGGCGTGGTCGCCGGTCAAGGGCGGTTCGCGCTGCGCCTGGGCAAGCGCGGGCTGCCCATCGTCAGCGAACGATCTACTTGAAGGTGCCCGAGCCGTTGACGACGAAGCTGCCCATCGAGGCGCCGGAGCCGGGCAGCATCGGCACCGCCTCGAACTGCAGCTTGTAGGGGCTGACGCCGAGCACCATCAGCGTGCCGGTGTTGTTCGACCAGCCGGCCGCGGGCGTGCCGCCGCGATCGAAGCTGATGACGTTGTGCTCGGCCGACAGATCGACCATGTCGCCGATGTTGAGCGGCGGCACGATCAGCATGGTGATCGTGCCTTGCGGGGACGTGGCCGTGAAGTGGATGAAGTGATCGGACTCTTCGACGGCGGTGCCGTCCGAGGCGTTGAACGCGGTGATCGCCGGCGTGACGGACGATTGTTGATCGAAGGTCAGGGTCACCTTGCCACCGTCGCCGAGGCAACCGCCTGCGGCGACGAGCGCGGCGGCGGCGAGACACGCTCGCAGGGTTCGCATTGCGTCATCTTAACACGAGCCGTGTGCTAGGCTCGCGCCGTGTCGACCAGCTTTTACGACGTCGTCGTGCTCGGCAGCGACCTCGCCGCGACGGTCGGCGGCGCGGTGCTCGCGCATCGCGGATTTCGGGTGCTGATGGCCGGCGTCTCGGTCGAGGAGCGCTACACGATCGGGCCCTACTCGTTGCCGCGCGCGCCGTTGGCGTTCGTCGGCATCGAAGCGCCGACGCTCAAGCGGATCGTCGGCGAGCTCAACCTCGTGCAGCTGCTGCGGCGGCGGCTCGAGCCCAATCGGCCGGCGTATCAGCTGCTCGTCGCCGATCATCGCATCGACATCGGCGACGATCTCGGGCGCGAGCTCGGGCGCGAGATGCCCGACGTGGCGGCGGCGTTCGAGACCGCGTCGGCGCGCGCGGCCGAGGTCTCGGCGGCGATCGAGGGCATCTTGTCGCAGGATTTGATCCTGCCACCCGACGGATTTTGGGATCGGCGCGACGCCAATCGCGTGGCGGCGCGGCTGCCGGCGCAAGACGAGGATCTGCTCGCCGGGCTGCCCGACGGCCATCCGCTGCGCGCGGCCTATACGATGCCGGCGGCGTTCGCGGCCGCGTTCGACGACGTCGGCGCAGTGTCGCTGGCGCGGCTCGGCGACCTGCACCGGCGCGGCACCTTCCGGCTCGATGGTGGGCGCGAAGGCTTGCGTGGCCTCCTCCTCGATCGGCTGAAGACGCACTCGGGCGAGGTGCGGCCCGATCTGGTGCCCAAGGCGATCCTGACCAAGCGCGGCAAGGTCACCGGCGTGCAGTTCGAAGGGCGCAGCGAGACGATCGGCTGCGCGCACGTCTTGTGCGGACTCGGCGCCGATCGCGTGGCGCAGCTCGTGTCCGACGGCGGCGAGAAGCCGCCCAAGCGGCTCATCGAGGCCGGCGCAATCAAGCCGGCGGCGTGGCGTTATCTCGTGCATCTGGTGGCGCCGCTCGATGCCTTGCCCGACGCGCTCGGGCGGCTCGCCTACGTCGTCGCCGATGCGACCCAGCCGCTCAGCGGCGCCAACGCGCTGGCGCTGCATCTCGCCGACGGCTATGGGCAGCACGCGGTCTTGAGCGTCGAGGCGCACGCCACCGATCCCTCGCCCGAGGCGCTGCGCGCGCTGCGCGTGGCGGTGCGGCGCGAGCTCGACAAGCAGCTGCCGTTCGTCGATCGCCATCTGTTGCTCGTGCACTCGCCCCACGACGGCATCGCGCCCGAGGGCGTCGATGGTGAGCGCGGCTCGGCGCTGCCGCCGGTGCCGATGGAGCCGATCTGGGCCATGCCGCGCGACGATCGCCCGCTCGGCTTTTGCGGGCTGCCGCACTCGACGGGCGTCAAGCATCTGCTGTTGGCGTCGCGGCAGGTGCTGCCCGGCCTCGGCGTCGAGGGCGACCTGGCGGCGGGTTGGGCGGCGGCCCGGCTCGTCCTGCAGACCGAGCGCAAGCGCGATCTCGTCAAAGGCGCCGTTCTCGAAGGCTGATTCGCGCCAAATTTTTGCACGCGCATTTCGCGTAGGCGAAAATGGTCACATGCAGGACAGACGCAGGTCCGCCATGGAGCGTCGACGCGGACGGCGCGCGCCGTTCGTCGCGGCGGTGAAGCACAAGGTCGGTGGAGACGTGCAGCTCGCGCTGGCGCAGAACCTCGGTCCGACGGGGATCGAGCTCAAGCGGCCCGCGGGACGCGCGTACATGCCGCGCACGCCGGTGACGCTGGCGTTCGAGCTGCCCGACGGTGGCGACGTGGTGCGCGTGCAGGGCGCGATCGTGTTCGAGCGCGCGGCGTCGAACGGCTACCAGACGACCGGCGTGCGCTTCCTGGCGATGACGCCGCTCGATCACGCGCGCATCATTCGCGCGCTGCGCTACCTCTAGCCGCTGCTGGGTTCCGTCTGCCGGCGACGCGAGCGCAGGCCGCAGCCCTAGCGGCCGGTGAGGGCCTTTTGGACCTTGGCTAGCAGATCGTCGATCTGGAAGGGCTTGGTCACGTAGAAGCGCGCGCCGACGTTGATGCCGTCGATCATGCTGCGCGGATCGGTCTTCGCCGTCAAAAAGATCACCGGGATCTTCTGCGTCTGGTTGTGACCCTTGATCGCCTTGACGAAGCCCATGCCGTCGAGGTTCGGCATCATCACGTCGCAGATGATGAGGTCGGGCTTGAGGCTCTCGAGCTTCATGAGGCCGTCGAGCCCATCGCCGGCCACAGTCACCGTGAAGCCGTGTGAGGCGAGCTGCTTCTTGAGGAGGATTTGCACCGCCGGCTCGTCCTCGAGGACGAGCACGTGCTTGCCGTCGCCAAGACCCATCGATTATTGCTCCAGCGTCCGCGCTTCCTCGACGAGGAAGTTGGGGATGTCATCCACGATGCCGTAGACCAGCTTGCAGGCGTCGCACACGAGGCCGTGGCCGCCTTTGGTGTCGCGCTCGGCCACCCTGCCCTTGCACTTCGGGCAGCGGACGATCTCGAGCAGATCGGGGTGAATCGGCATCCTGTCCTGTTACCACGCGATAGCCGATCTGTCGATACGGACCGATACAGTTATCCGCGGGTGTAGGGCGTGGACGCGCCGTCGCGCCACTGCTTGAGCTCGGCTTTGGGGGCGCCGTTTTCGTCGCTGACGACCAGGAGGTGCGTGAATGCCTGCTTGCCGTTTTCCGACGCCCACGTGCCGGTGTTGAAGTAGGTGGCGCCGTTGGCCAGCGCCACGCGCTCGGGCGTGTGCGAGTGGCCGAACACGATGAGCGGCGCGCAGATGAGCCCCTGAATCAGGCTCGTCGCCGCGCGCAGCTTCACCGCGGAGGACTCGAGCCGCACGTGATTGAGCGCCTGGTTCACGCACGCGAACGCCACCACCGTCGCCAGCGCGCCCGCCGCCTTCCACAACCCGTGCAAGTGTCCGACGAGCAGGCCCGCCGTCACTAGGGCCGCCACGCCGAGGAGCACGCGATCGATGAACAGCGCGGCCAGGAGCTTCCAAAAGCGCCGCGTCACCGGCTCGCGGCGCAACGAATCGAGCGCCAACAATTTCTCCTCGGCGATCTTCCAATGCTCCGAAAGCTGCTTGAGCCGCTCGTGATGCAGGTTGCGCCGCTCGACGTCGACACCGCGCAAGGAGTACCAGAGCTCGACGAGCCGCCACACGAGGAGCCCGTAGGTGTACATGAGGCGCACCGCGCCGCGCAGCCCCTGCGTCCACGCCCACTTCATGTAGTCGCCGAAGCCCCAGGTCTCGGCGGTGTGCGGATCGTAGTCGGGGATCTGGTTGGCGAAGTAGCGCATGCCGGCGTGTGCCACCGACAGCGCGATGCGGCTCTTCTTGTTGAGCGCGCGCTCCTTCTTCGGCTGGCGCGGCGATCCCGCCACCGGATGCAGCAGATAATCGAACGAGCAGTACTCGTCGTACTGGTGCCCGTGCTCGATGTAGATGACTTCGGCCTGGTAATAGAACCACGGGCAGAACGACACGCGCGCCGCGAACTCCGCGCGCGCCGGCTCGTCGGCGCCGAGGCCGATGACGAGGCCGCTCAGCCACTCGACCAGCGTGCGCTGCACCGACGGATAGTGGAACTCGACGTCGTGATTGCCGACGACGATGACGAGCTCGTTGCCGGCGGCGACGAACTCGCCGAGCCGCTTGAACACGCCTTGATGACGCGCGATGACGCGCTCCATCTTCTTCTGCGACTGACGCTCGCCGAAGCCGAGGCCGTAGAGGCGATCCTCGTCGTCGTCGTCGGCCTGCTGGGTCTCGGGCAGGATCATGACCGACATGAAGTCGACCATGTCGCCGTTGACCACCAGACGCCAGGGCCGCCCGTCGAGACGATGCGCCGTGTAGTGGACGAGGAACTTCTCGAGCTCGCGCTCGAGCGTGGCGAGGTGTCGAAGGTACGACACGTTTGCCCCACCCGGCCGCAAATCTTCACCGAGGTGCAGATCGGAAATGACGAG
>DASXOU010000184.1:0-6880 GCA_036494045.1 Polyangia bacterium
GAGTACATGGCGCCCGAGCAGGCCGCGGGAAAAGCGATCGACGGACGCGTCGACATCTACTCGGTCGGCGCGATCTTGTACGAGATGCTGACGGCGGATCCGCCGCATCACGGCGCCAACGTGATGGAGATCCTGGCCAAGAAGGCGACCGAATCGCCAACGCTGCCGCGCGACCTGAACCCCGATGTGCCCGAGGCGCTCGAAGAAGTGGTGATGCGCTGCCTCGAGCGCGATCCGGATCGGCGGCCGCAGACGATGGGCGCGCTCGAGTACGAGCTGACCAAGTCGATGAAGGGGCGCGGCTCGGCGGTGGCGGCGGTGCTGGGGCTCAAGCCGTCGGAAGAGATGGGCTCGTCGTGGGGCGAGGAGTCGTCGAAGCCGCGGCTCTTCGACACCGGCGCGATTCAGGGGCGGCGCGCGTCGATCCCGTCGATTCCGGTGCAGCGCACGGGCACGACCGGCGCGCTGCCGCTGTCGGCGGACGAAGATCGCGTGCGCGTGCACTCGCAGCGGGTGGCGTCGCGCGACGGGCTCGCCGATGCGCTCGCCGCCGACGACAAGCGGCTGGCGGCGCAGCGCGCAGCGGGCAAAGGCGGCGGCGGCAAGTGGATCCTGCTCGGCCTCCTCGCGCTGACCGCGGCGGGCGGCTGCGTGTATTGGAAGTATTTCATGAAGCCCACCGTCGAGAGTCGACCGTCGACGGTGCCGGAGAAGAAGAAGCCGGAAGTGGTCGAGCCGATCAAGACGGAGCCGGTCAAGACGGTCAAGGCGCCGAAGGACGACGACAAGATGTCGCCGGCCGAGATCGATCGCATGCTCGAGTGGGCGCGGCGCACCGCCGAGGGCGGACGCATCCTGGCGCCGCCAGGCGACAACTTGAAGGAGCTGCTCGATCGCATCGACAAGGCCGATCCGGGCAACGCGCAGGCCGAGGCGCTCAAGCAGAAGACGACCACGATGCTGGCGCGCAAGGGAACGCTGGCGCTCAAGAAGCAGCGGCTCGACGAGGCGGCCGATGATTTCGACGCGCTCGTGGGGCTCAAGCCCGACGACGATTGGTCCAAGGGGCGGCTGGCGCGCGCGCTCACGTTGCGGGCGCAGCGCTCGCTCGCGAAGAACAAGTATCAGGCGGCGCTGGCCGACGCGAACTCGGCGCTGGAGTACGCGCCCGAGGACACGAACATCCAGCTCACGCTCGGCGACACGCACCTGGCGATGGGCAAGCGCGAGCTCGCGGCCGAGGAGTATCAGCGCGTGCTCGACGTCAAGCCGGCCGACGTGCACGCCAAGCTCGGCCTCGCGCGCGCCAAAGAGACGGCCAAGAAGCCGACCAAGAGGCGCAAGGGCCGTTAGGGCCATTTCGATCTAGACTCCCGCGATGCTTTCGGAGAAGACGACAGCCGACCTCGGCTGGCAGCGCCTGCTCGACGAGCTCGCGAAACGCGCGGGCACGGCGCGCGGGCAGACGCTGGCGCGGGCGCTGCCGCTGTACGAGCACCTCGACGCGGCGCGCGCGCGTCACGAGGAGGTGGCCGAGGCGCGGGCGCTGCGCGACGTGGGCGAGCCGCTGCCGTTCTTCGGGCCCGATTGGGGCGTGCGCGCCGTCGACGAGGCGCTGCAGCGCTCGGCCAAGTCGGGCGCGCTCGAGCCGCAGGCGCTGCGCGACGTGGCGCTGACGCTGGCAGCGGGCGCGCGCGTGCGGCGGCACCTGGTGGCGCATCGCGAGGCGCCGCGCCTCCTCGGGCGGGCGGCGCTGATCAGCGACCTCGACGACGTGTCGGGCGCCATCCTCGACAGCTTCGAGGACGGCGGCGGCACGGTGCGACTCAACGATCGCGCCTCGCCGGCGCTCGGCGGGCTTCGGCGCAACGCGCTGCGGATTCGCGAGGAGCTCGAGCGCAAGCTGGAGCGGCTGCTCGAGGGCACGCACATCGCGCCGCACCTGCAGGATCGATTCTTCACGCAGCGCGAGGAGCGCTACGTGGTGCCGATTCGCGTCGACGCGCGCTCGCAGGTGCGCGGCATCGTGCATGGCACGTCGCAGTCGGGGCAGACGGTGTTCGTCGAGCCGGAGGACGTGGTCGATCTCAACAATCGGTTGAAGCTGGCGGAGCTCGAGGTCAGCGAGGAGGAGCGGCGGATCCTGGCGGAGCTGTCGCGGCTGGTCGAGAACGAGCTGGCGCGCATTCACGTGAACCTCGACGTGCTGGCGGAGCTCGACCTCATCGACGCCAAGGCGCGGCTGTCGAGCGATCTGCGCGCGACGGCGCCGGAGCTGATGGCGCTCGACGACGAGCGGGCCACGCTCGATCTGCGGCGCGCGCGCCATCCGCTCATGATCCTCGCCGAGGCCGCCAAGGAATCGCCGCGAACAATCGTCCCGAACGACGTGCTCGTCGGAGTCGGCGAGACACTGGTGGTGTCGGGGCCGAACGCGGGCGGCAAGACGGTGGCGCTCAAGCTCGCCGGGCTGCACGCGCTCATGGCGCGCGCGGGGCTGCACATTCCGGCGCAGGAGGGATCGCGCGTGCCGTGGTTCGGCGAGGTCGCGTCCGACATCGGCGACGATCAGAGCATCGAGCGCGATCTGTCGACGTTCTCGGCGCACGTGCTGGCGCTGCAGTCGTTCCTGGCAGCGGCCCAGCGCGGCGTGCTCGTGCTCCTCGACGAGATCGCGGTGGGAACCGATCCGGCCGAGGGCGCGGCGCTGGCGCAGGCGGTGCTCGAGGCGCTCGCGCAAAAGGGCGCGACGGCGATCGTGACCACGCATTACGATCGCTTGAAGGCGCTGCCGACGGCGGACGCGCGCTTCGTCAACGCGTCGGTGGGCTTCGATCTCGAGCGCCTGTTGCCGACGTACGAGCTGCATCTCGGCGTGCCGGGCGCGTCGGGCGCGATTCGCGTGGCCAAGCGGCTCGGCATCGGCGACGCCGTCTGCGCGCGCGCGACCGAGCTCGCCGGCGCCGGGCAGGCGTCGCTCGAGCAGCTGTTGTTGGATCTCGAGGTCGAGCGCAAGCGGATCGCGGCCGAGCGTGCGGCCACCGAGGCCGAGCGCGCCCTGGCCGAGCGCAAGCACGCCGAGGCGGAGGCGCGCGCGACGCAGGCCAAGGAGCGGCTCGAAGCGGCGCGGCGCGGCGCGCACGACGAGGCGGTGGAGACGCTGCGGCGCGCGCGCGCCGAGCTCGACCGCACGGCGACGGTGTTGCGGCGCCAAGGCGGCACGATCACCTCGGCGAGCGTGCAGGAGTCGAAGCGGCAGATCGAAGCGGCGGCGAAGGACGTGCACGCGCACGCGCCGGCGAAGGAAGCGCCGCCGGGCCGCGCGGCGACGGCGGGCGAGCTGAAGCCGGGCGTCGAGGTCTGGGTGCGCAAGCTCGGCGCGCGCGGGACCGTCGCTGCGGCGCCGAAGGGCAAGCAGGTCGCGGTGCAAGCGGGGCCGCTGAAGGTCAACGTCGCGATCGAGGAGCTGACGATCCTCGAGGCGCAGGCCAAGCAGCAATCGGCGCGCGCCAAGCGTGGGCACAACGCGTTCGAGGTCCCCGCGCCGCCCAAGGCGCTGGTGCGCGCGGGCTACAACACGCTCGACGTGCGTGGCGAACGAGTCGACGCCGCGCTCGGCCTCGCCGAAAAATTCCTCGACGACGCGCTGCGCACCGGCAGCGAAGCCGTCTTCGTCATCCACGGCCACGGCACCGGCGCGCTGCGCGAAGCGCTCCGTCGCGAGCTCGCCGCCTTCCCCGGCGTCGCCGACGTGAGAGCGGCGACCCCCGAAGAGGGCGGCGACGGCACCACGGTCATCGTCCTCGGATAAAGCCTGACAGAAGATCAGAAGCTCAAAAGCGGAAATTAATATTTCAGAGCTGACCTTTTGAGCTTCTGAGCTTCCTGTGAATTATCTCTGGGTGAAGCGCGGGAGCATGGCCATGGCCAATTGCATCGCCAATGACGTGTCGCCGCGTAGCGAGATTTTGCCGCTGAAGTAGGCCTCGGGGGGCGCGAGCTTGCGTGCGAGGATCGCGGCGTAGGTGCCGGCGTCGACGGTGATGGTGGCGTCCTGTTCGCTGCGTCCTGGTTGCGTGCCGAACTTCACGAGCATGCCCCAGGTGCGGCCGTTGTAGCCGGTGACCTCGAAGCGCACCGTGCCCTTGACCGCGGACAGGATCTGGCGCGACGCGGGATCGACGAACAGGACGTCGAGCGCCGAGGCTTGCGGCGGCGCCAGATCCACGTTGGCCCCGTCCTCGCCGACCGCGAGCGCGCGCCAATCCTGCACCGACTGCCACAGCTGCACCATCGGCGCCGGGCCGGCCTCGCCCGCCGCGCGCACGCTCAGCGTCCCGCCCTTGACGTCGAGCACCCACTGCCCGCCGCCCTCGCCTTCCAGATCCACCGCGACGGTGATGTCGGACGCGGCGCGCTTGCCCGCGCCGAACTCGCTCGCGAACTCGCGCGGCAGCCAATCGGTGAAGAATCGCGCGGGCGTGATGTCCCGCGGCGGACGGTTCGCGTGCATCCCAGCTCCTATTGTTGCGGTTGATCCTTGTTGGTTTCGCCGCCGCCGGCGTCGAGGTTCCACTCGACGCGGATGTGCTGGCGTACGCCGAGCCGCAGCGCCTCTTGCCCCGCGATCGCGCCTTCGACCTGCGTCATCTGATCGACGCTCGATCCGACCAGCCGCCCCGCCTCGACCTCGAAGCGATACTCCGCCGAGCTCTTGCCCGACAGCTTCTGCATCGCCGCGCCCTGGGGCCGCTTGCCTTCGAAGCGCCCTTCGCATCCGATCACCGCCACGCCCGCGCCCTTGCGCGCGTAGGTGTAATCGTAGTGCACCTCGCCCTCGAAGCCCGCCGTCGACGGGATCGGCATCGTCGTCTTCCACGTGCCGCCGACGTCGACGTGCTCCTCGGGAAACAGCGGCCCGCGCTGCGCGCCGTAAATGGCGTTGAGCACCCCGCGCGCCGTCGCCTCGTCGAGCGGCTTGCGCAACCCCGACATCGCGATCGCCATGACGTCGCCGCGCTCCTGCCGCTTGAACTGAATCTTCAGCTCGTCGAACGCCAGCGCCATGTCATCGACCATCTGCTGGCTCGTCCCCGCCGAGCCCTCGCCCACCGCGTCGACCAGGCGCGCCGAGATGATCATCGAGTGATCGGGCGCCACGCTGTCGATCGTCTCCTCCTCGCCGAAGGAGAAGGTCAGCGTCACCGGCTTGGACGCGCCGCGCTTGTCGCCCTGGGCCGCCGCCTGCTCCTGCTCGATGGTCAGCTTCACCCGGCTCTTGGCCGCGTCGCCCGCCTTGGCCTTGAAGCGCAAAAGGTCGCCCTTGGGCGGCGGCGGCGGCGGGGGTTGCGGCGGCGGCGGCGGCGGTTTGTGGGCGCACGCCATCATTAATAGGGCACACGCCGCGACGAATATCCCCCTCTTCATCGTCCGACCTTAAACTTTCGACTTTTCAGTTTCAACTTCTGCTTTAGACTTCGCCGCCATGGGTTTTGCATGCGGAATCGTCGGGCTGCCCAACGTCGGCAAGTCGACGCTGTTCAACGCGCTCTCGGCCACGCAACAGGCGGAGGCCGCCAATTATCCGTTCTGCACCATCGAGCCCAACGTCGGCATCGTCGGCGTGGCCGATGCGCGCGTGGACGCGCTCGTCGCCACGGTCAAGCCGAAGAAGGTGGTGCCGACGACGATGGAGTTCGTCGACATCGCCGGCCTGGTGCGCGGCGCGTCCAAGGGCGAAGGGCTGGGCAATCAATTCCTCGCCAACATCCGCGAGGTCCACGCCATCGCGCACGTGGTGCGCTGCTTCGAGGACGAGAACATCGTTCACGTCGAGGGGCGCATCGATCCGGCGAGCGACGTCGCCACCATCGACACCGAGCTCGGGCTCAAAGATCTCGAGTCGATCGAAAAGCGGCTCGCGCGCGCGCAGAAGGCGATGAAGGGCCCCGAGGCCAAGACCGAAAAGCCGATGTACGAGCTGTGCACCAAGCTCCTAAAGGGCCTCAACGACGGCGTGCCCGTGCGCGCCATCCCTGTCACCGACGACGAGCGGCCGCTGGTCAAGGAGCTGCAGCTCCTGACGTCGAAGAAGGTCATGTTCGTCGCCAACGTCGCCGAGAAGCAGCTCGCCGCCGCGATGGAGGGCAAGGACGCGCACGTCGAGGCGCTGCGCAAGGTCGCCGAGAAAGAGGGCGCGCCCGTCGTCGTCATCTGCGCCGCCGTCGAAGCGGAGATCTCGACGCTGCCGAAGGAAGAGCAGCCCGAGTTCCTGGCGTCGCTCGGGCTCACCGAGCCGGGCCTCCAGCGCGTGGTGCGCAGCGGCTACGATCTTCTCGGCCTCATCACGTTCTTCACGGCCGGCGAGACCGAAGTGCGCGCGTGGACGATCATCAAAGGCACCAAGGCGCCGCAAGCGGCCGGCACGATTCACACGGATTTCGAGCGCGGGTTCATCAAGGCCGAGATCATCTGGTGGGAGGATCTGGTGAAGCTCGGCTCGGAAGCGGCGTGCCGCGCGGCGGCCAAGCTGCACGTCGAAGGCAAGGATTACGTCATGCGCGACGGCGACACCGCGCACTTCCGCTTCAACGTCTGACGTGACCGAGCTCGTCGCGCCGCTGCTGATCGCGACCGCCGCCTTCGGCAGCCTCGCGCTGCGCTTCGCGTTCACGCGCGAACGGCGGATCAAGCGGCTGCTTCGGCGCATCAAGCCGACGCCGATCCGGAAGGCGCCCGACGGCCGCGTCGTCAAGATCGTGGGCGAGCTGGTCTACGCCGGCCGCTCGATCCCGTCGCCGCTGTCGCAGCGCGCGTGCGCCTATTACTCGGTCGTCGTGCAGGAGTACCACGGCCAGGGCACGCGCGGCGGACACTGGCG
>DASXOU010000185.1:0-10598 GCA_036494045.1 Polyangia bacterium
TCTAGTCAGATCCCCGAACAATCCTCATAATTTATTCGCCATTTCCGCCGCGGAAACGCGTATGTCTGCGTTGGTAAGAAAAATCCCACGTTGTATTGACGCAGCGCACCTTGCTAGTTTCCGCCATAGGAGTTGGACCAAATGCGAAGAAGCTATTGGATTTTTGCGGTCGCTGCGCTCGTCACGGGATGTTCGAACAGACTTCCGAGCAATGTCGGACCAAGCGATCGCGTCGCGTCGGCGATCGATCTGGGGAGCGCGCCGCTCGACGAGCAGCTCGACTTCGTGATCGGATTGCAAGCGCGCAATCAGCCGGCGTTGCACGAGTTCCTTCAGAACCAGAAGTTTTCGCAGGACGTGCTATCGGCGGAAGACTTCGCCGAGCTGTACAGCGTGAGCGGCGCCGAGTACGCGCGCTTCGCCACGTGGCTGCAGTCGCAAGGCGTGACGGTCCTGCGCACCGTCGCTGGCCGCAACACGATCACCGGCACCGCGACCGTCGCCGTGATTCAGCAGGCGTTCGGCGTGACGCTGCATCAGTACCAGGACCCCGACGGCAAATTCATCGCCACCGTCGACTACCTCACGCTCTCGCCTGACGTGGCGGGCTCGGTGTCGGGCGTGGTCGGGCTCAGCGGCGATCGTCCGTGGCTGCCGCATATCATCAAGATGCCGCCGCAGCCGGAAGCCGGCGTTACGACCTACACGGCTGCCAAGCTGGAGACGCAGTACAACTCCACTGCGATCACGACGGCGGGCATGGGCGAAACGGTCGTCATCCTCGGCGCCGGCAATCAGCCGAAGATGACCGACGTGACCGCGTACCTGACCGCGGAGAATCCGTACACTGCCGGGCTCACGACGCTGGGCGCGTACACGCAGGAGCAGATCGGCGGACCGAACCGCGACGACGATCAGACGGCCGAGGGCGAGCGGCAGGAGAACACGCTCGACATCGAGATGCTCTCCGCTCTGTCGCCGTACGCAACGATCTATCAAGACATGGTCGCGTCGAACGGCGTCGGCCTGTTCTCCGACGGTATTTCGTACATCGTCAACAAGCACGCCACGGCGCACGCGGTCACGGTGAGCTACGGCAGTTGCGAGCGCGGCGCCGCCGGCGAGATGCCCGTCATGAACTCGATGTTCATGCAGGCCAAGGCGGAAGGGCAGCAGTGGTTCTTCGCCGCCGGCGATTCGGGCACCGACGGCTGCCGCGACGGCACCGGCAACAAGATCGTGTCGGCTGGCTGGCCCGCGTCGAGCCCGTACGTCGTCGGCGTCGGCGGCACCGGCGTCAAGACCGGCACCACCGAGGTCGTTTGGGACTGGGGCGACGCGTTCCAGGGCGCAACTGGCGGTGGGGCCAGCGAATCGTTCGACAAGCCGGCGTACCAGACGGGCGTTGGCCCCAACGCGAGCGACGGCGCGCGTGACGAGCCGGACGTCGCGGCGCTCGCCGGCGCGCCGGGCGTCGTGGTCTACCTCGACGGATCGGCGACGTCGTTCGGCGGCACCAGCGCAGCGACGCCGATGTGGGCCGGCGTGTGGGCCATGATCGAGCAGGGCAAGGGACACAAGACGATCACCAACGGCATCGAGACGCTCTACACGCTCGGCGCGGCCGGCCACGGCTTCCACGACATCACGTCGGGAAGCAACGGCGCGCCGAATGACAACGCGACGGGCGGATACGCCGCCGGCACCGGATACGATCTGGCGACCGGTTGGGGCTCGCCGAACACCGCCGATCTGATCATGTATTGGCCGTAAGGAAAAATTGAACATGCATAAGCAACTTTGGATTCTGCCGCTCGCCGCGGTGCTGGCGACCGGCTGCAACAACAACAGCAACAACGGCAACGGCAACCACGACCTGTCGATGGGCGGCGACAACGGCGACGGAGGCGTTGGCCCCGACATGACGCCTCCCTCGGACATGGTCGACACCACGCCGATTCCCGTGCCGACGACGATGCATGTCGGCGCGACCGGCGTCTCGGCTGGTCTCGTCACCAACGGCGCCGACCTCGCCGCCTATCTGCTCGCGCCGACCGGCACGCCGGCGACGGGCGCGCTGCACGTCGTGACCAAGGCGGGCGTCGACAAGGCAATAGACACCGGTGTTTCGATCGGCGGCTATCAGCTCGGCTCCGATGGCAAATCGATCATCTACACGAAGGCGGCCGGCCAGTCGGCGGCGCTCTTGTGGGCCGATCCGACCGCGGCCACGCCGACGCCGAAGACGGTGATCGCGACCGGCGTCATCTCGACGACGCTGGCGTTCGCCGGCTTCTACGGCCCGTCGGGGCACTACTTCGCCGTCGGCGTCCTGCCGGCGAACGTGTCGTCGAGCCCCGACATGCACGTCATCGACGCGCATACCGGCACCGACGTCTACGATCGTCTGAACGGCGAATTCGACTATCTCGAGACCATCCAACCCGACGATACGATGATCTTTCAGGACACGGCTGGCGGCACGTCGGGGACGTCGACGCCGGTGCAGACGCTGTACTGGGTGACGCTGCCCGGCGCCACGGCGGCGGCTGCGATCGCGACGCACACGTCGTCGTGGCAGACTTCGGCGGACGGCAAGACGCTCATCATCCTGAAGACGAGCGGCGATCTCGTGACGTGGGATACCACGACGCATCCGGCGACGACGACGCCGCTGGTCAGCGGCGCGGCCGTCTTCACCGTCGGCGGCGATACCAACGGCCCGGTGGCGTACATCGGCGCTGATCGCTCGGTGCACGTCATCGGGCTCGACGGCACCAAGCTGCTCGACGTCGCTGCTACCGCGGCGACGGCGGGCGATGTGCTCGGCACGCCGATCCTCTCCTTCGACAACGCGCACCTGTTCTACTGGCAGAACGTCGAGCGCCAGGAGAACCGTGGCACGCTGATGCATGTGGCGGTGACGGCCAGCGCGACGCCGGCGAAGGTCGGCGACAAGATCTCGATGCCCGATCTGCACGTGAACGACAGCTCGCTCGTGGGGCTGCAGAACGTCGACGACGCCGGCCAGTTCGGTGACGCGTTCAAGTCGGATCTCGACGGCGGCAACCTCGTCGCGCTCGGGACCAAGGCGAACGTCGGCGGGCTGCAGGCGGTCAATCCGGGGCCGGACACATGGTTTGCGATACAGTTGACGACGGCGGTCGACGATTCCGCGACCAACTCGACGATTGATGGGTCGCCGGCGATCTATGGCGCGCTCGCGTTCGAGGACTACACCGGCGCGGCGGCGGTCGCGCTCGATGCCAAGGTGCATGCGGGCACGTTCGCCTTCGCCGCCGACGATGGCCGTACCGCTGCCTTCGTCAGCGGCGCGACGTTCAGTGCGACGGCGGGCAACTACGTCGGCGCACTGAAGTTGCTTGCCGCGCGCTCGCCGTCGATGACCGTCGACGGCGCCCTGATGGGTGTGAGCGAGCTGGGCCCGATCGTCAATCGCTCGCTGTTCGTGAACGCGCCCACCGCCACGACGGCCGGCGTTTATTACGTCACGTACTGAACGAGTACGCAGCAACGATCCTGCCGAAGTCTGCTTCGCGTCTCACCTGAGAAAAAATCGCGGCAAAAAATTTGACCCGGGTCCTCCTCGACGGAGAATGGCGCGAGGAGGTCCATCGATGGCGCTTCTCGAGTTTGATGACGAGCCGGCCAATCGCGCCAAGATCAAGGTGATCGGCGTCGGCGGCGGCGGCGGCAACGCGATCAACACGATGATCGAGTCGCACCTCGATGGGGTCGACTTCATCGCCGCCAACACCGACATCCAGGCCCTCGAGTCGAACCAGGCGCCGATGAAGATCGCGCTCGGCGGCGCGCTCACCAAGGGCCTCGGCGCCGGCGCCAACCCCGAGATCGGCCGCAACGCCGCGCTCGAGGACATCACGCGCCTCACCGAAGTCTTGAGCGAAGCCGACATGGTCTTCGTCACCGCCGGCATGGGCGGCGGCACCGGCACCGGCGCGGCGCCGATCATCGCGCAGGTCGCGCGCGAGTGCGGCGCGCTCACCGTCGGCGTCGTCACCAAGCCCTTCGGCTTCGAAGGGCGCAAGCGGCGCAAGCAGGCCGAAGACGGCATCGCCACGCTGCAGGCGTGCGTCGACACGCTCATCACCATCCCCAACGATCGGCTGCTCTCGATCGCCGGGCAGAAGACGACCATGCTCGACGCGTTCCGCAAGGCCGACGAGGTCCTGCTCAACGCCGTGCAAGGCATCTCGGATCTCATCACCATCCCCGGCCTCATCAACGTCGACTTCGCCGACGTGCGCACGATCATGAAGGAGATGGGTCGCGCGCTGATGGGCATGGGCCGCGCGTGCGGCGAGCGGCGCGCCATCGAAGCGGCGCAGCAGGCGATCTCGTCGCCGCTCCTCGAGGACGTCAGCATCACCGGCGCCACCGGCATTCTCATCAACATCACCGGTGGACCCGATCTGACGCTGTTCGAGGTCAACGAAGCGTCGACGCTGATCCAGGAAGCGGCGCACGAAGACGCGAACATCATCTTCGGCTCGGTCATCGACGCCAACTTCGTCGACGAGGTGCGCATCACCGTGATCGCGACCGGCTTCGATCGCGCGGTCGCGCACATGGACGATCCGATCATCCATACGCCCGAGCGCAAGCGCGCCACGCAGATCGCGATGCCATACACGGGCGTGCCGGCGGCAGCGCGCCCGCACGTGCCGCCGACGCAGTCACCCAATCGTCACGATCAGCAGGTCGAGCTGAAGGCGCAGCAGGCGATGCGCGAGCAGCAGACGCGGCCGGATCAGACGCCGGTGACCGCGCCCATGCGCGCCGACGGACATCCGCAGACGCGCGCCGATCGCGGGACGCAGTCGAAGGTCGATCCGCGCTTGTCGGCGGCGCTGTCGGGCGCCGAAGAGACCGAGCTCGACATCCCGGCCTTTTTGCGTCATCCGCTGCGCTCGGTCGAGTAGCGCGTCACGCTACCGTCGCGACTTCCCCCGTTGTAAAGTAGCCGCGTGATCTTTCTCGAGTCGATGGCTCGACCACTCATGGTGTGTCACGCCATCTCGGCCGCCGTGCTCGTCGGCGCGACCACGCATCATCTCTTGTGGTGCCGTCATTACCTGCGCGGCAGCTACGGCAAGGCCAAGGCGGAGCGGCGCTTCGCGATGATCTGCGCCATCGCGTTCGTGTCGACGTTCGCCATCGGCAGCGTCCTCTACCCGACGTACAAAGTGCGGGTGCGCGCGGAGTACTTCGACAACCCGAGCGCGATCGCCGACGAGGTCAAGCTGCGCGTGGCCAACCATCGCGCGCTCGGCCTGGCGCCGACGCCGACGCCGATGGTCGTCCAGTCGCTGTCGCCGATCGCGCGCCTCTTCGACATCAAGGAGCACTGGGTCGCGCTCGGCTGCATGGCGAGCATCGCGTTGTGGATTCTTTCGCGCAAGCTGCATCCGAAAGACGAGCCGCGCGTGCTCGCGCTCTATCTCGGCTTGTCGGCGGTGCAGTGCGGCACGGCGTGGCTCGGCGCCATCGTCGGGCTCACGACGGCGTCGTTCCGCGCCGTCGGAGGGCCGGTGTGAAGCCCAACGTCTTCTTCGGCGCGTGCGCGGCGATCATCGGCTACGCGATCATGTACGCGCTGCCGGTCTACGCGCGGCTGCCACGAACGTTCTACGATCCGCTGGCGCGCCACTGGTTCGTGGCGTCGAGCACACCGCCGGTGCCGATGGGTTATTACGGGCAGATCGTGTGGGGAATCGCCGGCGCGCTCATCGCCGGCGGTGTGGCGATGATGATCGTCTCGCGCAGAAAAGAGGCGCCGTCGCAGCGCGCGTTCGCGCTCGGCGCGTCGTGGACGCTGACGACGATCGCGATCGTGCTCGGCTACTTCACCTGGAACAACTGGCCCTAGACGCGTAGAAAATTCCGCGCTGCAGAATCGCCGGTCTGACGCAACAAAACGCTTGCGTTCGAGGAGTCGGCCCGTAGAATGCTGCGAAACTGACGAGCGCGCGCGTTTACGCAAGCGCTCCGCGGAACCGGAGGGAATCACGATGGCCAAGGGCACGAAGACCGCCAAGAAGGCGGGCAAGGGTGGTTCGAGGGAGATCCTCATCGTCGGCTCGAAGATGAAGGACGTCGTCAAGGCGGCAGGCTGCATGTCGTCGGGCGATCTGATCGAGGCGCTGTCGCAGAAGGTGCACGAGATCCTCTCGTCGGCGACGGAGCGCGCCAAGGGCAACGGCCGCTCGACGGTCCGCCCGTACGACCTGTAGTCGTCTTCGCTTCGCGTATTGACGAGCGCCCCGGCGGCTTCGGCTTCCGGGGCGTTTCGTTTTTCGGGCGCGAGATTCGCGAGCGACTCGAACCGTCAGCGATCGAGGAACGCGAAGTACTGCTCGGTGAGCTCGTCGAACGCGAGCGCGGCGCCGCAGCTCGAGCACTTATGCGCCGGCGGCGTGCGCCGCTTGCCGCCGTCGAGGTCGCGCTTGACGTCGATGAGCCGCTCCTCGTCGAGCCCGCAGGCGGCGCACGAGTAGGGCGCGAAGAACGACTCGACCTCCTGCCGTTCGAGCAGGTTCGTGATCAGGTTCGCCTGGTGGATGAACGGGATCGGGCACTCGATGAGGTGCAGCCGCCCGGCGGGCATGGCGCGGACGAGGTCGATCCACTTTTGCACGCTGTCGGAGCTGATGCGGCGGAACTCGCGCAGCTTGAGCCAGACGTCGCCCTTGAGCTTGGCGAGCGCGGCGACGTCCGATTCGGCGCGCAGGACGCCATAGAGCTCGACGATGGTGCGGCCGCCGTCATCGGTGGTGCGCCAGGAGAACGGACGATCGCCCGTGAGCACGCGCAGATATTCGTGGAGCGCGGCGCGATCGGCAGCAGTGACGTTCTCGAAGGCGAGCGCGAGCGCGTGTTGCGGCGCGAAGCCTTTGTCGTCGGCGCGCACGACCCGGCCGCGCAGCGACAGCTCGCCGGCGCGCCCGGGCAACGCGAAGCGCATGCCGAGCACGCTGCCGGCGGCCGCCGTCTTCTTGGCCTTGAGCAGCATGCCGTTTTCCGAGAGATCGACCGACGTGCCGATGTAGGTCTCGGGCGATTCGGCGCCGGATGCGTCGAACACGTGCACGCGCACGGCGAAGCGATCGTCTTCGCGCAGCGGCACCCCGAGCAGGCGGCCGACGAGAAGGCCGAGCGCGCCGGGCGGCGCCGGCAATTCGACGACGTCGGCGAAGCCGATCGCCTGCGCGTCGGCGCGATCGCCGGCGGGCGCGCCGCTTGTGGTCACCATGACGAGCGGAATGTGCGCGAGCCGCTTGTCGGCGCGAATGGCGCCGACGGCGGCGGCGGCGTCACCGTCGGGCAGGACGCGATCGATGAAGCAGATGTCGGCGCCGGCGCGCAGCTTGTCGAGGAGGTCGTCGGTGTCGCGCGCGGTCACCAGGCGCAGGTCGCGGCGGCGCAGCAGATCTCGGTCGAAGTCGCGCGCGAGATCCGGGTTGTGCGAGGCGACGATTGTCTTCACCGGGCGACCATATCACAACCGCTCGTCACAGCGGCTCGTCGCTCAGCGGGTAGCTCTGCCAGTCGGCGGCGTCGAAGTGCCACCATTCGGTCGGCAGGCCGACGAACCCGTGACGCGTCATGATCTCGTCGAGCAGTGCGCGATTCTTGCGCGCCTCGTCGCTGCCGCCGGCGTAGTCGCGGTGCGCGCGCGCGGAGAATTCGTCGTAGGCCGAGGGCATCGGCAGCGCGCGGCCGCGGCGATCGACGAGCGCGAGGTCGACGGCGGCGCCGCGATTGTGGCGCGAGCCCTTCGCCGGATCGGAGACGTAGCGCTCGTCGGGCACGAGCGCCCACATCTTCTTTTGCACCGCGAGCGGGCGATAGCAGTCGTAAACGACGAGGCCGAGGCCGCGCGTGGCGAGCTCGCGCTCGACGTCGGCGAGGCGGCGCGCGACGGCGTCGTGCAGGAGGCAGCGCGCGTGCGCGTAGAGCACCTGATGCGTGAAATTTTTCGCCGTCGCGTAGCGGATGTCGAGGTGCAGTCGCGGAATGATCGTGGTGACGTCGACGAGCGCGGCGAGGACGAACGCGGCGATCACGCGGTCATCACAGCGCGGCGTCGAGCGCCTTGCGCATCACGTCGACCGGCGCCGGCTTGCCGGTCCACAGCTCGAGCGCGCGCGCGCCTTGATGCACGAGCATCGCCGTGCCCGCGGCCGCTTTCAGGCCGCGCGCTTTCGCGGCGCGCGTCAACGCAGTGTCGCGCGCGACCACCAGATCGAGGACCACGGCGTGCGCGGGCAGCGGCGACAGATCGATCGCCGGCGCCTTGTCGTCGAGCCCGCGCGGCGTGGCGTCGACGAGCACATCGGCGCGCGGCAGGAGCTTCGCCAGCACCTCGTCGTTCCACGCGGTCACCGTCATCGCCACGCCGTCGACGCGAAAGTCGCGCGGCGTCCGCGCCACGATCGCGAGCTTGCCGTTGCCGTGGATCGCGTGGGCGACCGCGCGCGCGCCACCGCCAGCGCCGAGCAGGACGACCGTGCCGTCCAGCGGCGCGCCGACTTCCTTCGCCATCTCGAGGAAGCCGTGCACGTCGGTGTTGTAACCGGCGACCTTGTCGCCGTCGAAGACGAGCGTGTTGACCGCGCCGACGCGCGCCGCCAGCTCGTCGGGCGCGCACAGCGCGAGCGCCCGCTCCTTGTGCGGAATGGTGACGTTGACCCCGCGAAAGCCCTTTTGCGGCGCGTGCTCGACGAACTGCGCCAGCTCGTCCGGCGCGACCGCGTGCGCGGTGTACTCGCCGTCGATGCCGAGCGCCGCCAGCGCCGCCGTTTGCATCGGCGGCGACTTGGAATGGCCGATCGGCCAGCCGATGATCGCCAGCTTCACGATCTGACGACGGCGCGATCGCCGCCCTTGAGCTGCGCCGCCTTGACCGCCGCGTGCGCGTCGCGAATCAGCCGCGCGAACGACGGCGGCTTGCCCGGCCGCGGCGTCGCGATCCCCACCGACGCGGTCAGGATCATCTCGACGCCGCCGGCGCGCAGCCGGCAGTTGCGGATCTCGCTGACGATGCGCCGCCCGACCGCCTCAGCGCCGCGCAGATCGGTGTGCGGCAGAAACACGAGAAAGCGGCCGTCGCCGTAGCGCACCGCCAGGTCGACGTCGCGCACCGCGCCGCGGATGAACGGCTCGCACGCGGTCGCCATCTCCGGCGTCGCCTCCTTCGCCTTCGGCAGCGGATCGAGCGAAACGACGCAGATCGCGATCGGATAGCCGTGCCGCCGCGCGCGCCGGATCTCGAGCGGCAACAGCGTCTTGAAGAGATCGATGTGCAACATCCCCGACGTCGAGTCACGCCGGCGCACGCCCGAGACGTCGGCCAGCGCCAGCTCGGCGCGCAGCGCGCGATCGCGCAGCATGCGCGCGTTGGCCGCGGCGAACAGCGCGATGCCCATCATGTCCTTCTTGTAGGGCCGGATGACGAACGCGTCGGCGCCGATGTGATGCGCGATCGCCGCCGGCCGCGCTTGCCGTTGCGACAGCGACGCGACGAACGGGATGCCCATGTTGCGCAGCCGCGGATAGAGCTCGAGCGCCGCCGGATGCGACGCGACCACCGCGGCCGTGCCGTCGATGAGCGCGTGCGCCTCGAAGGCGTCGGCGGCGACGCGCGGATCGTACCCGAGCGCGTCGAGCACCGCGGCGCCCTTGTCGCGCTGCTGCTTGTTGGGATCGACCAGCAGCACCGCCCTCGGCATCACCGGCGCGTGCGTCTCTGACTCCATCTACTCGTCGGCTCCTTCCTTGTCGACGGATTGTACTACGCAGCCGAGCTCGCCGCGCGACAGGTGCACGCGCAACGTGTCGCCGGGCGCGACCTGGGCCGCGTCGGTGATGACGCCACCGTCGGGCGTGCGCGTCAGCGAGTAGCCGCGCTCGAGCACCGCCAGCGGCGACATCGCCTCCAATTTGCCGACGGCGACGCCGAAGTCGCGCCGCCGCTTGTCGAGCGCGGCGCGCAGCGCGAGCGCCAATCGCTTGTCGTGGCGATCGATCTCGGCGCGCGCGCGATCGAAGAGGCGCTGCGGATGCGCGTGCAGGCTCCGCTCGAGCTCGGCGAGCCCGTTTCGATCGCGAGAGAGCCGCGCGCGCGGATGGAGCGCCGCCAGCCGGCGCGCGTCGCCGTCGAGCGCGCGACGTCGCTTGGCCAATTGCGCGCGCGTGGCATGCGCGGCGCGCTCGACCTCGCTGTCGATGCGCAAGCGCGCGTCGCCGATGATGCGCCGCCCGTCGCGCAGAAGCCGCTTGGTGCACTCCTCGAGCCGATGCGCGTGCTCGGCCAAATTGGGCACGACCAGCTCGGCGGCGCCCGACGGCGTCGGCGCGCGCACGTCGGCCACGAAATCGGCGATCGTGTAGTCGACCTCGTGCCCGACCGCGCTCACCACCGGCACGCGGCACGACGCGATCGCCCGCGCCAGCGCCTCGTCGTTGAACGCGGCCAGATCCTCGGCCGAGCCGCCGCCGCGCGCGACCACCACGATGTCGACGTGACGCTCGACGCGCCGGATCGCGCGGATGAT
>DASXOU010000186.1:0-2654 GCA_036494045.1 Polyangia bacterium
TCGGCCTCTCGGCGCGGACCGAGATCCCCGAGTGGGTGCCGGTCTTCACCGCCATGACGCTGATGTACGCGGTGGCCTTCTTCTCCGTCGCTGCCGAGTGGTTCTGGGGGCGCTGGTTCGCCATCGGCCTTGGGCAGTGGGGCATCACGATGATGATCATGGCGTGGGTCACCACGCGCTCGCTCCCGACGCCGATGATCGTCTTCGGCGTCATGCACGCGCTGGTGTCGCTGTGCCTCGGCGGCGAGAAGATGGCCGCTATTTTCGACGCCAAGCCGCAGTGGCGCGCGCGCTTCAAGCTCGACGAGCAGGGCGTCATTCGCGTGCGCAAGTCGGTGACCCGCGCGGCGTCGTCGCTGCCGGCGCTCATCATGTTCGCGCTGGCGCCGCGCGAAGGGCAGGAGCTGCTCGCGTTGACCGCGTTCACGCTCGCCCTCGTCGGTGTCGGCGGCATCCTGGCCGGCCGCACGCTCGGCGTGCTCGCGTTCGTCGGCGGCGCGGCGGCGACGGTGGCGCTGGTCGTGGTCGGTCACACGCCCGACGCGGTGCTCGCGGTGTATCAGTACGCGCCCTTCGGCGCCGACGGTGGCGCGGCCTTGACGCCGATGCTGGGCGTGCTCGCCGCAGTGCTCCTCGGCGCGGCGGCGTTGCCCTTCGCTAAGCCGATGGCGGCGTACGTGCTGCGGCGTCGCTAAACGCGCTCTTGACGCCCGCGGTCCGCAAGTAGATGACGCACACGCCGTAATACAAGATCGCCACCGCACAAAAGAAGATCGACGCGAGCAGCTGCGCGTTGCCGACGATCAGCTGCGCCATCGGCGGTAGCTCGGCGACGGCTTTGCCGAGATCGCGCGCCGTCACGAACGTGAGCGCGAGGTTGAGCAGCTGATAGGGAATGCACGCCGCCGCCGAGAAGCTCCACGCCGAGAGGCCCCAGCCGTCGCCGCGCATGGCGCGCATCGCGCCGGCGAACATCAGGCACGACAGCACCAGCCCGACGCCGGCGAGCGGCAGCGCGGCGTTGCGCCGGCCGTAGCGCGCGTCGGCTTCGTGCGCGTCGTACTTCTCGAGCGTCGGCGCGTCGACGAGCGGCTTGAGCGCCTCGTTCTGCGCGGTGACCATCGCCAGGTAGACCTCGCGCGGCTTGGCGAACATCGTCGCCGAGCTGATCGCGCGCAAGGCGCCGTACGAGCCGGAGATGACGCCGAAGGTCGCCAGCACGTAGACCAGCGGAGGCAGCGCCGCCGTGCGTTTCGGTGTGACCATCGCCGTCGAGCGAAAGCTACCACGGCTTGACCCGCGCTGCGCCCGGGCCGATAGTTTGCCCATGAAAGTTGGGGAGAAGAAGGTCGTTCGGCTCGACTACACGCTGCGCAACGCCTCCGGCGAGGTCATCGATACGTCCGAGGGCGCGGAGCCGCTGACCTATTTGCACGGCGCCAGCCAGATCGTGCCCGGCCTCGAGCGCGAGCTCGAAGGGCTCGTCGCCGGCGACGCCAAAGACGTCGTGGTGCAGCCCGCGGACGGCTACGGCCTGCCCGATCCCGAAGGCGTCTTCGGCGTGCCGCGCACCGCGTTTCCGCCCGACGCCAAGCTCACGGTCGGCGACTCGTTCATCGGCGAGGACGACGAGGGTCAGGCGCTGCCGGTGCGCGTGGTCGAGCTGCGCGAGGACGTCGTCGTCGTCGACGCCAATCATCCGCTCGCCGGCGAGACGCTCTTCTTCCACGTCGACGTGCGCGAGGTGCGCGACGCGACCAGCGAGGAGCTCGAGCACGGCCACTCGCACGGTCCCGGCGAGCACCACGATCATTAATTAGAACCAGTTCTAGACGCTGCTAGATCGAGCGCAGCCCCTTGCGCCTGATGCGGGTCACGCGCGCGAGCTGATCGAGGACGTCGCAGGGCGCGTCGGTGAGCGCGTCGAGGAAGCGCTGGCGGCGCCGATGGTGGCGCACGCCCGCGTTGGCCGAGAGCCACAGCGTCGCGCCCAGCCACACGACCACGGGCACGGCGAGGAGCGCGTGCGCGCCGCACAACCATGCCACCACGAGCACGGCGCCGAGCGGCGGCGACAACAGGCTCGCGAACATCAGCGACGCGACCACGATCGCGCTCACGGCAGCTCCCGCGCGATCTCGCCGGCGGCGCGCGTCGCCAGCGCCATGATCGTGATCTGTGGATTGACCGCCGGCGACGACGGCACGACGCTGCCGTCGACGACGTAGCAGCCGGGCGTGTCGTGCACCTGGTGATCGCTGCCGACCACTGAGCGCGCCGGATCGCGCCCCATGCGCGCGGTGCCGAGCGGGTGATAGGCGCTGATCTCGAAGTCGCGCGCGCGCAATTTCGCGTGGCGCAGCCGCTCGAGATCGGCGGGCGATTCGAGCTCGTCGAAGCCGTGCACCAGCGGAATCACGCGCCGCGCACCGGCCGCGAAGTACACGCGCCCCAGGATCTCGACGGCGCGCTTGAGCCGCGCGACGTCGTGGTCGACGAGCGAGTAGGTGATGAGCGGCCGTCCGCCGGGCCCGCGCCGCACGCGACCGCGCGACACGTCCTCGATCATGACGCCGAAGCAGGCGAGGCGATCGTACGCCTCGAGCAGCTCGACGAAGCGCGGGCCGATCATCGTCACCGACGCGGCGGCGAGG
>DASXOU010000187.1:0-5801 GCA_036494045.1 Polyangia bacterium
CATCTTCGACATCCAATACTCGGACTTGAAGTACGAGCGCGACGCGAACTACACGGAAAATAGAGCCGGCAAGATCTACAGCGGCACCATGTCGATCGGGCTCAAGGTCTACTACTACCTCCTCGAGCCGCTCTCCGAAGAGCGCATGTGGGTCAAGAAGCTCGACCTCGGCAACCAGGAGTTCCCGTTCCAGCTGGCCAAGGAGCAGGAGCGGTTCGTCTCGGGAAGCCACGTCGTTCCCGGATCGTGCGGCAGCCCCGGCACCACCGTCACCGACTACGGCTGGCGCGACACCAGCAAGCTCCTCTTCGATCAGCGCGCCAAGGTCTTCTCGGACGTCCTCAAGGGCGCATATCCGCGAATCATGGGCATCGCCTGGAAGTACTTCGACAGCGACGAGATGCTCGCCCTCAAAGAGAAGGCGGCCGAGATCCGCGACAAGTGGGGGTCCTCGTCGTACCGAAGGGGCGCGCCCACCAACCCCTGAGAGATGTTCCCTGTCCTGACGATCGGTCCGCTCGAGCTCTCCATGTGGCGCGTGCTCGTGCTCGACGGCGTCGTCCTGTGCTGGGTTCTCTTGCTCGTGCGAACGCGGCGCCTCGGCTATCCCACGCTGCCGGTGTTGGCGTTTCTCGTGCTCGAGCTCGGCGTCGGCACCGTCGGCGGGCATCTCCTGAACTGGATCATTCCGACGCTGTTTGGGACCGAAGGCGCGTCGCTGCGCGGCATGACGGTGATCGGCAGCATGATCTCGGTCCTCGTCTTCGGCGCGTTGTTCCTCGAGCGCATGGTGCACGCCCGGCCGCTCGTGTTTCTCGACGCAGCGGCGTTCACGCTTCCGCTCGCAATGGTCGCGGGGCGAATCGGCTGCCTCCTCAACGGCTGCTGCTTCGGCAAGCTCGCGCCGGCGTGGGCGGCGCGCTGGCCGTTCGCGGCCGTGACCATCCACGCGGCCGCGTTCTCGCCGCTGAGCATGGCGAGCGGCTCGCTCAAGACGGTGCCGGGCAATCCGCGCTTGTGGAACCTGCCGCTGTTTCTCGCCGCGAATTCGCTGTGCGCGTTGATCGCCGCCGAGGCCCTCTACCGCCGTCGCGAGCGTCTGGCGCTGCGCCCCGGCACCGTGCTCGCGGTGGTCGTCGCGGTCGAAGTGGGCGGACGATTCCTCGTCGAGTTCCTGCGCTGGGACGCCTCCGTTGCCGGCACCGCCTTCAATCCATGGCAGCTGTCGCTGCTCGCGCTCTTCGTCGCCGCCGTCGCCTTCGGCTATTCGACACTGCGGGCGAGGCAGCCGCAGCCATGAGCTATCGCGACGACATCGAGGCCGCGCACGCGCGCGTCGCCGCGCTCGAGGAGGAATTGGCGCGCACGCGCGCCGAGCTGGCCGCGCTCAAGGGCGACCAGAAGCAGGCGCTCGTCCTCGCCAGCGCCACCGCGATCGAGCTGGCGCCGCGACAGCGATCGGCCGCGCGTTGGCTCGGCGCGCCGACCGTGCTCGTCTTCACGGAGACGATCGACGGCGCCATCGGCGACGAGGTCTACTCCAAGATGCTCGAGCACCTGCGACGCGAGTTTGGCCGCGCGCAAGCCAGCTCGTTCAAGGACACGGTCACGTTCTCGACGCTGTCCCACCGCGGCAAAGATGTCTCCATCGACGTCACCTCGACCGGCGGGCGAACGACCATCCGCGCCGAGGAACGACTCGGCCCCATCGCGGGCGGAATCTTCGGCGGATTCGGCGGCGCGGTTGGCGGCGGCGGAATGGCCGGCGTCGTCGCCGCCACGGCCGCGGTGGCGCCGGCGCTGATTCCGGTCGCGATCGTCGGCTGGGTCGGCGGTCTGTTCGTCGTCAGTCGCTTCAGCTATCGCGCGGTCGCGCGCCGGCGCGCACGCCGGCTGCAGCGCCTCGTCGCCGAGCTCGCCGCCATCGCCCGCGCGGGCTGAGCCGCGGTCACTTCTTCTGGCCGTTCCAGCTGCCCGCCTGGATGCCGTCACGCGACTTGAACGAGCCCGAAAAGTCCGCCCAGTCCTGCGTGAAGTCCCAGCTGAAGCTGCCGTTCGCGTTGGGCGTCGTCCCTTCGGACCACGTGCCGCGCAGCGTGTGCCCCGACAGCTTGCCGTCGACGCTGCCCTTGCGCGCGCCCTCGTAGCGGCCGGTGACCTTGTCGCCCTTGCGTTGCAAGGTCACCACCACGTCGACGGCGCCCGGCGCGTTGGCGCCGTTGGTGCCGGCGCCATATCGCGTCTCGTAAGCGCCCGTCGGCCGTTTGCCGCACCCGACGAATGTCATGAGCGCAGCGCCCGCCAGAGCCATCGTCATTCGTGTCATACGAAAGTCATAAGCACTGGCGGCGACCGCGAACCCACTGCAATCAATAGTATACAACCATGCGTCGGCATTGACATTTTCGCAGGACCATCCGACTGTTCGATCGGAAGTCGCGACAAAAGGAGATTCGCCGTGGCCAGACTGCACCTTCGGATCGGGATCGCCGTCGCGCTCGGCGCCCTCGGCCTGTCGCGCGAGGCGCGCGCGACGCTCGGCGGCGACGCCGGCAGCATCGCGACCAATCAGCAACGCCTCGCCGCCACGCGCGCGGTCAAGCCGCTGCCGCACGGCGAATATCACGAGCTGCGCCTGCCGTCGGGCCCGGTCGTGCGCGAGTACGTGTCGGCGAGCGGCACCGTCTACGCCGTGAGCTGGCACGGCCACGGCATGCCCAACCTGCAGGAGCTCCTCGGCGCTTACTTCGCGCAGCTCTCGACGGGCCGACGCCGCGGCGGGCATCATCACATGGCGCTCGGCGGCAGCGACTTCGTGGTCCAGTCGAGCAGTCACGGCCGCCTGTTCAGCGGCCGCGCGTGGGTGCCGTCGCTGGTTCCGGCGGGCGTCGATCCCGAAACCTCCGTCGAATATGGACAGTAAGATGACCCTCCTTGCTTCACGATGGCTCCGCCTCGCGCTGGTCGCGATCGGCTGCTGCGCCGGCTGCGGCAACGGCAACCACGGCTCGTCCGCGCACGACATGGCCGGCGGTGGCGGCAACGGCGGCGACATGAGCGGCGGCGGCGGCAGCGGCGGCAGCGACGGCGGCGGCGGCAGCGGCGGCTCCGCCGGCGGATCCAACGTCGTGCCGGTCATCGTCGACAACGGGCCCAACAACATCGGCTCCGAAGACGTGCCCTTCATCAGCGTCACCGTCTGCGTGCCCGGCACCAGCACCTGCGCCACCATCGATCACGTCAGCGTCGACACCGGCTCGACCGGCCTGCGCCTCATCGCCAGCGCGCTGCCGAGCGGCTTCACGCTCCCGCAGCAACAGACCGGCGCCAATCCGGAAGCCGAGTGCTTCACCTTCGCCGACGGCTACGTCTGGGGCTCGGTGCGCCTCGCCGATCTCAAGCTCGGCGGCGAGAGCGCGGGCAACATGCAGCTGCAGCTCGTCGGCGATCCCGCGTTCCCGACGGTGCCGACGGACTGCAAGGCGACCGGCTCGGCCGAGGACACCGTCGCCGACTTCGGCGGCAACGGCATCATCGGCATCAACCAATGGATCAACGACTGCGGCAGCGACTGCACCAAGACCGGCTCGCCCGGCTACTACTCGTGCAGCGGCGCCACGTGCACCGGCGTCGCCATGCCGCTCGCCAATCAGCTCGCCAATCCGGTCACGCTCTTCGCCACCGACAACAACGGCGCGGTCCTGCAGTTCCCCACCGTCCCCGACGGCGGCGCGGCCACGCTCGCAGGCACGCTCACCTTCGGCGTCGGCACCCAGGCCAACAACGCGCTCGGCAGCGCGATGACGGTCACCGTCGACGCCGACGGCAACCTCACCACCGTCTACAACAGCATGACCTTGACCGAGAGCTTCATCGACTCGGGCACCAACTCGCTGTCGTTCAACGACAACAGCATCACGCAATGCAAAGGACAAGACGCCGGCTTCTATTGTCCGACGGCCACCGTCACGAAGATGGCGACGATCACCGGACAGAATGCGATCAGCACGCCGGTCTCGTTCAGCGTCGCCAACAGCGACACGCTGTTCCAGACCAACTTCACCGCGTTCGTGAACCTCGCCGGCACCGGCGACACCAACTCGTTCGACTGGGGATTCCCCTTCTTCATCGGCCGCACCGTGTTCGTCGGCTTCGCCCTACCCTCGTCGCCGGGCGGCAACGGCTACGTCGCCTACTGAGTGGACCATCACGACGTCATCGTAGTCGGCTCCGGCTTCGGCGGCTCGGTCGCGGCGCTGCGGCTCGCCGAAAAGGGCCATCGCGTGCTCGTCATCGAAAAGGGCAAGCGCTTCGACGCCGCCGATTTCCCCGAGACCAATTGGGACCTGCGCCGCTGGATGTGGCAACCCGAGCTCGGGCTGCACGGCTTCTTCCAGATGTCCTTCTTCGAGCACGTCACCATCCTCCACGGCGTCGGCGTCGGCGGCGGCTCGTTGGTGTACGCCAACACGCTGCCGGTGCCGAAGGACGACTTCTTCCGCGCGCCGTCGTGGTCGCATCTCGCCGACGACTGGCATAAGGAGCTCGAGCCGCACTACGCGACCGCGCGACGCATGCTCGGCGCGAACCCGAATCCCTACGAGACGCGCGGCGACCGCGTCCTCGCCGAGATCGCGCGCGACCTCGGCCGCTCCGAGCATCACCACCCCACCGACGTGGCCGTCTACTTCGGCCAGCCCGGCGTCACCGTGCCCGATCCCTACTTCGGCGGCGCCGGCCCCGAGCGCACCGGCTGCATCCAGTGCGGCGGCTGCATGACCGGCTGCCGGTTCGGCGCCAAGAACACGCTCGACAAGAACTACCTGTGGCTCGCCGAGCGCCGCGGCGTGACCGTGCGCGCCGAGACCGAGGTCACGGCGGTGCGCCCGCGCCCGGGCGGCGGCTACGTCGTCGAGACGCGCCCGTCGCTCAAGGGCGGCGGCGCGCGCGACGCGATCAGCGCCGACAAGGTCATCTTCGCCGGCGGCGTGCTCGGCACGATCCCGCTCCTCCTCGCCATGCAGGAGGATGCCGCCGGGCTGCCGCAGCTCTCGCCGCGTCTCGGCGACGGCGTGCGCACCAACAACGAGGCGCTGATCGGCGTCATCGCGCCCGGGGAAGACGACTTCTCGCACGGCGTCGCCATCACGTCGATCCTCCACACCGACGAGCACAGCCACATCGAGCCGGTTCGCTATGGACGCGGATCGGGATTCTTTCGCCTGATGGCGCTGCCGCACGCGCCCGGCCACACCGTCGCTGCGCGCCTCGCCGGCGCGGCCGCGGGCCTGTTGCGCCATCCGGCACGTTGGGCGCGCGCGCTCACCGTGCGCGATTTTGCGCGCAAGAGCCAGGTGCTCCTGTACATGCGCACGCTCGAGAGCACGCTGTCGTTGCGCCGCGGCCGCAGCAAATGGACCGCGTTCAAGAAGGGCCTCGTGACCCAGCTCGCCGAGGGCGCGCCGGCGCCGACCGCGTTCCTGCCCGAGGCGACCGATCTGGCCGAGCGCTTCGCGCAAAAGGTCGGCGGCGTGACCATGACGCTCCTCACCGAGACGCTGCTCGGCGTGCCGTCGACCGCGCACATCCTCGGCGGCGCGTGCATGGGGAAGAGCGCGGACGATGGCGTGATCGACAAGGACCATCGCGTCTTCGGCCACGACGATCTCCACGTCGTCGATGGCTCGGCCGTCTCGGCGAACCCGGGCGTCAACCCGTCGCTGACGATCACCGCTCTCGCGGAGCGCGCCATGAGCAAGATCCCCCCGCGGTCATAGCGTCGGACGGGTGGGGCTTCATTG
>DASXOU010000188.1:0-3023 GCA_036494045.1 Polyangia bacterium
CTGGAATCGCTGCGCCAAGAAGGGCATCGCGTTCCCCGTCGACGTCGCCGTGTTCATCGCCGCCAATTTGTGCCGCGGCCTCGGGCACGCGCACTCGTTCTCGTCGCTCAAGCTGGTGCATCGCGACGTGTCGCCGCCGAACGTCCTGCTCTCGTTCTTCGGCGAGGTCAAGCTGACCGACTTCGGGCTGGCTTCGTCGACGCTGAAGACGGAGAAGACGGCGCCCGGCGTGGTCTACGGCAAGGTCAGCTACATGTCGCCCGAGCAGGCGCGCGGCGAGGTGCTCGACGGGCGCACCGATCTGTACGCGGTCGGGATCATCTTGTGGGAATTACTGACCGGGCGTCAGCTATTTCCGCAGTCGGAGGCGAAGCTGATCGAGCGCGTGCGCGATCCGAGCATCGAGCCGCCGTCGATGTACGCGCCGCGCGTGCCGCCGGCGCTCGACGCCATCGTGATGAAGGCGTTGGCCAAGGACAAGACGCTGCGCTTCGCCGATTGCGAGGCGTTCCGCGCGGCGCTGGCCGGCTTTCTGGCGCAGACGGCGCCGACCACCGATTCGTCGCGCGTCTCGAGCTTCCTCTTGCAGCTGTTCGAGGGCGAGATCGAGGACGATCGCAACGTGCGCGGGCGCATGCTCGAGGACGCGAGCAGGTGGGCCGCCGAGCACGCGGCCAAGCCGAAGGCGCCGGTGGCGGCGCCGCAGAACGTGTCGCAGCCGGAGACCGTGTCGCTGCAGCCGAGAGAGCGCGACGACAACTCGGCGGCGGCCGACGGCATCGTCGGCACCTTCATCGACGGCAAGTACCTCATCAAGCGGCTCATCGGCGAAGGCGGCATGGGCCTCGTGTACGAAGCCGAGCACGTCGAGATCGGACGGCGCGTGGCGGTCAAGGTGCTGCACGCGATGTACACGCGGCAGACCGAAGTGGTCGCGCGCTTTCGCTCCGAGGCGCGCGCAGCGACGCGCATCGGCCATCCGCACATCATCGACGTCTTCGATTCCGGAACTACCGTCGAGGGCGCGGTCTATTTCGTGATGGAGCATCTCGAAGGGCGCGATCTGTCGCAGCTCGTCGAGCAGATCGGGCCGCTGCCGGCGCAGCGATCGATCACCATCGCGCGCGAGATCTGCCAGGCGCTCATGGCCGCGCACAAGGCGGGGATCCTGCATCGCGATCTCAAGCCCGAGAACGTGTTCCTCATCGCGCGCGACGGCAATCGCGACTTCGTCAAGGTGCTCGACTTCGGCATCGCCAAGACGATGGAGGCGGTGACCGATCGCGTGGGACGGCTGACCAATCCCGGCGTGGCGATGGGGACGCCCGAGTACATGGCGCCCGAGCAGGCGGCCGGACTGCCCGTCGACGCGCGCGCGGACGTGTACGCGATCGGCGCGATCTTGTACGAGATGCTGAGCGGGCGGCCGCCGCACGAGGGCGCGCACATCATGGAGGTGCTGACGCGCAAGGCGACGGTGGCGCCGACGCCGCTGAGCGTGCTGCGGCCCGACGTGCCGCGCGATCTCGAGTCGCTGGTGATGCGGACGCTGGCGATTTCGCCGGAGCTGCGGCCGCAGTCGATGGAGGCGATGGCGCAGGAGCTCGGCAAGCTCTCGGGCGCGGCGCCGTCGCAGGAGCAGCCGCTCACGATCACCGATCGCGTGCCGCGGAAGAAGACGCCGTATGTGGCGGCGGGGCTGGTGGCGGCGGCGCTCGTCGTCGGGGCGACGTTTCTGGCGGTGAGCCGCATGGGGGCGACGCCGGTGGAAAAGCAGCCGCTCGCGGCGGCGGTGGGATCGCAAAACGAAGCGGCGGCGCCGTCGACGAAGCCGGCGGAAGTGGCGGCGAATGGGGCGAACGCGGCCAACGTCAACGGGGCGAACGGGGCCAACGATCCGACGGTGTTTCCGCCGACGACCGTGGAGCGGAGCGAGCCGGCGAAGGTAATCACCGTCGAGAAGCCGGTGGTGCTCAAGCCGGCGGCGGCCGACGGCAAGTCGAGCGCGCCGTCGCCCGCGAGCCCGGCGCTGGCGTTGGCCGAGGCGCGGCGCATGCTCGGAAAAGCGCACGAGGCGATGATCGCCGAGCGCTACGCCGAGGCCGAGGATCTGTACAACCACGTGCGCGCCACCGGGCTCGAGCGCGGCCCGTCGCTGACGGGGCTGGCGGAGGTGGCGTTCCAGCGCGGGCAGTATCCCGAGGCGGTGCGGCTGGCGGAGCGCGCGGTCGAGGCGTCGGGCGGCGTGCAGGCGAAGATGGTGCTCGGCAACAGCTACTTCAAGCTCGGCAAGTACGACGAGGCGATCGCGCAGTATCGCGAGGTGCTACAGGCCGACGCGGGGCATCGCGAGGCGCGCGCGAATCTAGCCGCCGCTCAAAAGCGCAAAGGCTCGTAGAAGGGCTGCGGCCGCAGCTCCGGGGCATCTCGCGGCGTACGTCCTCGCTCTCTCGGTCACGGGCCGGAGCCCGCTCCCTCGGTCGCTGCGGGCGTGCGCCGCGATCTGCCTCCGGAGCTGCGGCCTCGCCCTGCGCTCGTCGCCGGCACAGAGGCGCAGAGGCGGAGCGTGCTGCACGCGGTGCTTGACGAGCGGGCGTAAAACACGCTATTGAAAATGATAGTGAATTTCAAAATCACCAGCTCGAGGATTGCCGTCGCTGCGCTCGCCGTCGCCGCGAGCGGCGTGCTCGGCGGATGCGGAGGGCCGGCGGCGACGGCGACGGCGCCCATCATCACGGCGACGGGCACGCAGACGCGCTTCGTCTCGCGCGAGCACTTCCTCGCCGGCGGCGAGATGCAGATCTCCGGCGAGCCGCTCGCCGAAGCGATGGGCCGCGACCTCGCCAACTACAGCCGCGATCACCTGCCGACCGATCTCTACTTCGACACCAGCACCATCGCGCAAGGCCCGTGGATCGATCTGCCCGGCTTCGCCTCCGGCGTCGAGTCCTACGAATATTCGAAGCAGCCCATGAACAACGTCGCGCTCGAATCGGGCGCCGGCACTTCGCTCGCGTACGGTC
>DASXOU010000189.1:0-9417 GCA_036494045.1 Polyangia bacterium
CCGTGCGGCTGCGTCGTCGACAGCATGGAGACCGGCTTCGTAAACCCGATGTGGGGCGCGACCAACACCACCGGCTCGAGCTTCATGCCCATCACCAACGTCGGGCTCGGCGAGTACCTGTCGTACGCGGGCAGCGTCGCGCAGCTTGGGCTCTACTCGGTCGGCCCAACCGCGCAGTTCTTCCTCGCCGGTGACTTCGACATGCTGATCGACTACGACCTCGTGTCGGCGCCGCCGGGCGAGACCCACCTCATCGTCGGCGTGCGCGATCCGATGCTCGTCGCCGGCACGCAGACCTTCGAGCTCGAGCGCGAGCAGATGGCCGACGGCAGCAATTATTACGCGACGATGCTCGGCGGCGTGCCGTCGGCGATGGTGGCGACGTCGGCGACGCACGGGACGCTCGAGCTCAAGCGCGCCGGCTTCACGTACACTTCGTATGGCGACGGCGCGCTGGTGTCGACGCTGATCGCACAGAAGGCGCCGATCGTCGCCGTCACCGTGACCGGCACGCTCAACGGCTGCTCCACCAGCGACGGCGGCGGCGCCACCTGCGGCTACGTGCCGCGCTTTCACAATCTGCGGCTGGCGTCGGGTACGCTCGTCAACCTGCCGCAGTAGCGACGCATCTATAGATCGTGCGCGGCGAGGAAGCGCGCGACGGCTTCGTCGAAGCGATCGGGCGCTTCCAGGTTCGACAAGTGCCCGGCGCCGGCGATCTCGACGTACTCGGCGTCGGGGATCTGCGCCGCCAACGAGCGCATCTCCGGCGCCGGCGACGTGGTGTCCTCGCCGCCGCAGATGCACAACGTCGGACAATCGATGGTCGCCAGCATCGGCGTGCGATCGGGCCGATGCGCGAGCGCGCGCGTCGCGGCCAGGATCGTGTCGGCGCGATCGACGCACAAGTCGCGCACGCGCTGGCGCAGATCATCCGACGCGTGGCGCGAGAGCATGCGCTCGGGCACGCCGTCGAGGAACGCGGCGCTGCCGTCCGAGCGCACCTGCCGCATCGTCGCTTGCCGCGCCAGCCGCGCGACCTCGGAGTCGGCGCCGGCGCGCGTGTCGGCGAGGATCAACGCGGCCAGCCGCGCGCGATGTCGCGCCGCCAGCGACAGCGCGACGTAGCCGCCCATCGACATGCCGCACACCGAAGCCATGGGCACGCCGAGCTCGTCGAGGAGCGCGATCACGTCGTCGGCGAGCTCGTCGACGGTGGGCTCGCCCCACAGCGGGGACTCGCCGAAGCCGCGCAAGTCGACGGCTACTACGCGGCGGACGTCGCTCAGCCGCGCCAGCTCTTCGGACCACATGCGCCGATCGAACGGAAACGCGTGCACGAGCACGAGCACCGGACCCGCGCCGCGCGCGTCGTAGGCGAGCTTGGTCATGACGCCCTCCTTCGCGCCCGCGGAGGCGCGTGCTTGCGAGCCTGTTTTCGTATCGGCGGACGCCGATGCGGCGCCGGCGGCACCAGACACTCGGGGCGCGTGCCGATGAGGTCGGTGCGGCCGGCGAGCGTCAGCGCCTCGCGTACCAGATCATGCTGCTCCGGATCCCAATAAAGCAGAAGGGCCTTTTGCATGCGTTTTTCGCGCAGCCCCTTGGCCGTGTAACAGGGCTGCATGGTGAGCGGGTCGATGCCGGTGTGGTACATCGTCGCCGCCAGCGACATCGGCGTCGGGATGAAGTCCTGCACCTGGCGCGGGCGATAGCCCTTCTTCTTCAGGTACTGCGCTTGCGCGATCATGTCGTTCAGCGTCGAGCCCGGATGGCCGCTGATGAAGTAGGGGATGAGATATTGCTCCTTGCCGGCCGCCTCCGACGCGCAGCGGAACTGCTCGGTGAAGCGATCGTAGCTGGCGATCGGCGGCTTCTTCATCAGGCGCAAGGTCTCGTCCGAGACGTGCTCGGGCGCGACCGAGAGCTGCCCGCCGACGTGATGGCGCGTCAGCTCCTCGAGATATTCGCCGCCGCGCGTGCCGTCGACGACGAGATCGGTGCGCACGCCCGACGCGATGTGCACGTGCTTGACGCCCGGCTCGGCGCGCACGCGGCGCATGAGATCGATGAGCGGGCCGTGATCGGTCTTGAGGTGCTTGCAGATGTCGGGATGCACGCACGAGAGGCGCCGGCAGCGCGACTCGTATTTTTCGTCCTCGCAGCGCATCTGGTACATGTTCGCCGTCGGGCCGCCGAGGTCGCTGACGACGCCGTTCCATTCACCCTGACGGCGCATCGCGCGCAATTCGCGCAAGACCGAGTCGGCCGAGCGGTTCTGGATGACGCGCCCTTCGTGCTCGGTGATCGAGCAGAACGTGCAGCCGCCGAAGCAGCCGCGCATGATCACGAGCGAGTTCGTGACGGTCTCGAACGCCGGCCCCGACGCGTCGCCATACCTCGGATGCGGCGCGCGGTTGAACGGCAGATCGTAGAGCTCGTCCATGTCCGCGGTTTCCAGCGGCAGCGACGGGGGATTGAACCAGACGCCGCCGAGATCGAAGCGATCGCGTTGCAAGAGCGGACGCGCGTTGTACGGGTTGGTCTCGTAGTGCAGGATGCGCGAGGCGAGCGCGTACTTCTTCTTGTCGGCGCGCACGTCCTCGAATGACGGCAGCACCACGACCTTGCCGTCGGCGGCGTGCTGCGATGGAGCTTGCGCCAACGCTTCGGCCTGCACCTTCGACACGGGCACGGCGGTGCCGCGGACGTCGCGCAATTGATCGATCGTCTCGCCGTCGCGCAGACGGCGCGCGATCTCCCAGATCGGCCGCTCGCCCATGCCGAAGACGAGAAGATCGGCCTTGGCGTCGAGCAGGATCGAGCGGCGCACGGTGTCGGACCAATAGTCGAAGTGCGCGATGCGGCGCAGCGACGCTTCGATGCCGCCGAGGACGATGGGCACGTCGCCGAAGGCTTCGCGCGCGCGATTGGCGTAGACGATGGTGGCGCGATCGGGGCGCATGCCGCGCGCGCCGCCGGGTGAATATTGATCCTCGCCGCGGTTCTTCTTCTGCGCGGTGAGGCGATTGAGCATCGAGTCCATGTTGCCGGCGGCGATGCCGAAGAAGAGGCGCGGCTTGCCGAGCGCGCGGAAGGCATCGGCGCTGCGCCAGTCCGGCTGCGCGATGAGGCCCACCTTGAAGCCGCGCCCTTCGAGGAAGCGCGCGATCAGCGGCGGGCCGAACGCCGGGTGATCGACGTAGGCGTCGCCGCTGACGATGATGATGTCGAGCTCGCTCCAGCCGCGCGCGCGCACGTCCGCCGCCGTCACCGGCAAGAACGGATGCTCGTAGCGGCCACGACGAAGCTTGGTCAGTCCCGTCGACATCGAGCTATGAAAGATAGCACTACGCGGGCGTTTTGCCCGCGTAGCGGAGGGTCTTGCAGGCGTCGCAGGGGCAGTCGGCGCGCAGGGCGCGGAAGTTGTAGATGCCGGCCGAGTGGCCGTCGGACCAGTCGATGTTGACCGCGTAGTTGCCGACGAGGTTGATGGCGCGCGCCCGGACCGCGTTGGGGACGGTCGTCGGGTCGAGCAGCGGCTTGCCGGTCATCTCCTCGATGCATTGCGCGCAGCGGCAGGCGATGCGGAGGTCGCGGGCCGGGTAGACGCTCTTGTGGTCGTCGTCCCAGACGAAGGTGATGGTGGAGCGCAGGAGCCCGACGATCTCGACCGGCATCGGCATGTGGGGAACATGGCATGATGCGCGCGTGCCGACAACGCCGACGGTGGATGCGGAGGTGAGGCTGCAAAAGCCGCTCGAGCGGAGCATTCGCGGCGGGCATCCGTGGGTGTATCGGGAGGCGCTGGCGATCGAGGGACGCGGCGCGAAAAAGCCGTTGCGCCCCGTTCGATCCGGCCTTATTCCCAAAAGCATCGGGGGGTCCTCGTCGCGCGCGCCGCGCACAGGCTCCGCCGTCGACATTATCGGCACCGATGGCAAATTTGTTGCGCGCGGCCTCTTCGACGCCGCCTCGCCCATCGCCGTCCGCGTCGCCACCCTCGATCGCTCCCAGCCGCTCGACGAATCCTTCCTGCGCGCCCGCCTGCGCCGCGCCCTCGCCGCCCGCCGCGGCGTCATCGATCCCGCCACGACCGACGCCTTCCGCTGGCTCAACGGCGAAGGCGACTTCGTCCCCGGCGTCGTCATCGACGTCTACGGCTCGGTCGCCGTCCTGCGCCTCGACGGCGACGCCGTTCGCGTCTGGCGCGACTGGATCGTCGCCGCCATCCTCGACGACGCCGTCCGCAGCGCCTTCCCCGCCGACGCCGTCGACGGCCGCGCCCTCGCCGTCACCCACGTCCTCGAGCGCTCGCGCGGCGGCAAGGCCGAGCTCCTCCATGGCGGCGCGCCGCCGTCGCCCGTCGAGATCCGCGAGCACGGCGTCCGCTTCGCCGTCGACGTCCTGCGCGGCCAGAAGACCGGCTTCTTCCTCGATCAGCGCGACAACCGCCGCGCCATCCGCCCCTTTTGCGCCGGCGTCGACGTGGTCAACCTCTTCGGCTACACCGGCGGCTTCTCCGTCCACGCCGCGCTCGCCGGCGCCCGCCGCGTCACCACCGTCGACGTCGCCGCGCCCGCGCTCGCCGACGCGCGCGCCAACTTCGCGCTCAACGGCGTCGATCCGGCGCGCCACGCCTTCGACGCCGAGGACGCCTTCGCCTGGCTCGACCGCGCCGCCCGCGAGCGCCGCCGCTACGGCGTCGTCATTAGCGACCCGCCGAGCTTCGCGCCGTCGGAGAAGGCGCTGCAAAAGGCGCTGACCGCCTATCGCGACCTGCACGCGCGCGCGCTCGCGCTCGTCGACGAAGGCGGCATCCTCGCCGCCGCCAGCTGCTCGAGCCACGTCACCATGGACGCCTTCGTCGGCACGCTGCGCGACGCCGCCGACAAGACGCGCCGCCCGCTGCGCATCCTCGAGCTGCGCGGCCAACCCGGCGATCACCCGACCCCGCCCGCGTTCCCCGAGGGGCGCTACCTGAAGTTCGTCCTCGCCCGCGCCGATTGACGGATCGCTAGGGCGCGCGATAGGGCTTGAAAGGAATCCCGCCGATGCGCGAGTTGAAGCGTCGCAGCTCGTCGTCGGTGTACGCGTTCTCCGATCCTTCCGGCAGCCGATCGCGAATGAACGCCTCGATGGTCGCGCGCGCCTTCTTGCCCGCGGCACCCACTTCATCGTCGCTGCCCGCGGCCTCGCGCCACATCGCGTACAAGGTGCCGCGCCGCTCGCGCGCCGATCGATTGAGATCGCTCCACACTTCGTCGAGGCGCCCGGGCAGCGCCGCCAGCGACGACTCCAGCCGATCGCGTCGCGCCTTGGACGTCAGCTCGGTGCGCAGCTTCGACGTGTTATCCATGAACTTCTCTTTTTCGTAGCGATACGGATCCTGATGGTGCCCGCGCATCGCCAGGTCGGTCAGATCGAATCCGCCCGAGAGCCCCTTGAAGTCGCGGATCGAGTGATCGTCGAAGGTGACGTGCCCGTCCATCGCGATCTTCGCGGAGAACGACGGCCCGTCGTAATGGTAGCCGTCACCCTCGAGCTTGAGCGGGAAGCGCTCTTCTTTCTCCTCGGCGAGCTTGCCGAGGATCGGATCGCCGGCGTCGCCGCGCGGCTTCCACGGCTTGCGCGCCGGCTGCGCGCCGAACGTCCCCGCCGGGCCGCCTTCCCCGCCGTGCACCGCGCCGTTGTTGACGACGATGCCGCCCAGGCCGTGCAAGGTCAGATCGACCGGCGCCGACGGCCGCATCGACAGCGCAGACGCCGCCGGCGGTGGCGGCTGCTCCATCTGCGGCGGCGGCGCGGTCTGCGGCGGCGGCTGTTCCTTGTCGTCGTGGCGCTGCGCGTTCTTGAGCTGCGGCGGCTTCACCACCGGCTTCGTCTTCGGCGGCTCCGGCGCCGGCGCCTGGTGCGTGACCACCGTCTGCTTCGGCTCGTTGATCTCGACCTCGATCGATTTGGCGCGCCACCGCCCTGCCGCCGGAAGGCGGAGCGCAATCAGCAGCAGCGCCACGTGGGCGATGATCGAGCAGGCAACCGGAAGCCGCACCAGACAATCCTACGCATAGGACGCCCGAATCGGCCGTCCGGTTGGTCTATTTAGCACGAATTACGGCGACCCCTCCCGACATCGACGCGTACACGGCGCGCGGCGTCACGGTTGAATCCACGTAGATACGCGTGACACCACCCACGCCCGCCCACGCCGTCAGCGCGCCCGACCCCGGGTCGAAGCGATAGAGCGTCCCACCCGAATCGACCAGCCACAGCGTCCCGTCGACGTCGGCCTGCACGTCCATGAGGTCGCTCGGCGGCTGGCTCCAGTGCTGGATCGTGTTGTAGTTCCTCGTCGACGGATCCCAGCTCACCAGGCCGCCACCGAGCCGCGCCAGCCACAGCCGCCCATCGGGCGTGACCGCCGCGCCGCGATTGTTCTCCTGATAACCGCTCGTCACCCACGGCCCGGCTTCGTTGCCGAGCGAATGATCGCTCGTGTCCACCGTGAAGGCATAGAGGAAGTGCCCCGAGACCCACTCGTCGGCATCGGGATCGCTTCCGTGCGGCAGCGGATTCCACGGCTGCAAGCCGACCGCGTAGCGCCCCGCCATCCACAAGTTGCCGCTGGCGTCGGGCGCGATGCCGTAGAACTCGCCGAGCTTCTCGGTGCCGTCGGTGCCGCCGTCGGGCGGCGTGTACCAGACCTCGGGATGGATGTGATCGCCGAAGTCGTCGGCGAGCACGTGCGTGACGCCGTGGTTGAAGCCCCACCACGAGTGGCCGGAGGCGACGCCGAGGTGCGAATAGATGATGCGGCGAGGCGAGCGGTTCTCCCAGCAGCCCGCGGCGCGCTCGGCGTCGCAACGGAAGAGGAGGCGCGTGACGCCGATCGTGCCGCTCGTCGAGAGTGTCACGTCGTCGCCGTTGCCGAGCTCTTTCTGCGCCTCGGTGTCGTCGAACGGATTGCCGAGCGTCTCGTACCCGTAATAGCCGACGTAGACCTGGCCGCCCGCGCCGCCGGCGATGGCGGTGATGCGCGTCTCGTTCGGCTGGCCGTACGGATCGGTGAAGGGACCGATGTGCAAGCCGTCGGCGGCGGTGAACGCCTGGAACGTCGACGATCCGGGACGCAACACGTAGAGCGTCTCGCCGTTGGCGGCCCAGATGTTCTGCGCGTCGTCGGGGTTGGCGTCGACGATGCCGCCGCCGAGCCCGTCGGCCGCGCCGTAGACGTGGAGATCGTCGAGCGGCCACGGCCCCGGTCCGATCTTGCCCATGTCGTTGTGCCCGCCGCCGACGCCGCCACCGCCGCCGCCGCCGAGCCCCATGTCACCCGGGCTCATGCCACCGTCGCTGCCGCCGCCCATCATGCCGGCGTCGCTGTTGTCACCACCGCCCGTCGAGGTCGTGCCGACGGAACCACCGGTGCCTTTATCGGAGCAACCGATTCCACCCGCGACCAGAAACGCTACCGTTAGAGCAGACAGGCGCATGGGCAATCCTCCGCTCTCGGTAGCTTCGCAAGCGGAGTGCCGGCCGCGTCAGGTGGCGAGCGCGTCGGCGAGTGCGTCGAGCGACGGCACCTCGAGATCGCGCGGCTCGTCGACGCTGACGCCGCCGCGGTTGATGAAGCAGGTGCGCATTCCGAGCGCGCGCGCGGGCGCCAGATCGTATTTCCAGCCGAACGCCGCGTGCAGGATCGCGCCGGGCGCGACCGCGAGCCGCGCGATTGCCAGCTCGAGCGGCTTCGGATCGGGCTTGTACGCGCGCGCCTCCTCCGCCGTCACCAGGCAGGAGAACGGCGCCTGCAACCAGCCCACAGAATCCGCGAGCAGATCGCCATCGATGTTGGAGACGATCGCCAGCTTGTGGCGGCGCGCCAGCCGACGCAGCGCGCGCCGCGTGTCGGGGAACGGCTGCCACTCGGCGATCGATCGCGCCAGCCCCGCGCCCGCGTCGACGAACGCCTCGATCCCGAAGTACTGCATGGTCGCGTCGTAGCTGCGTTGCAGGATCTCGCGATACGGGCGATACGGCCGCAGCATCTGAAACTGGATGTGCTCCCAGCGCGCCACCCAGGCCTCGGGCGTGACGTCGCGCTGTGTGGAGCCGGCCAGGATCGGCGTCACGTACGCGCGCACGCCCGCTTCCCAATCGATGAGCGTGCCGTAGCAGTCGAACGTGATCGCTTCGATCGTCGCGGGATCGATCGCAGGCGCGGGCGTGCTCACGCGCGGCAGGTTACTGCGGCGCCGTGCCCGCGTCGAGCGGCACGCGCGGCGCCGGCAGGAACGCGCGCACCCAATTGAGCCCGAGCCGCATCTGCGCCTCCGGCACGCGCCCGGTCAGCTCCAGTTGCGCATCATTAATGTCGAGCGACAAGCCGTCGAGCGCGCGCGACAGGCCGAGCAGCGCCGTCGCCTCGCGGTAACGCTGCAGAATCCCCGGCCACGCCCGCGCGAACGCCTGCGCCTCGGCGGCGTTGGCGAAGACCACGCGCACGCGCACCGCCGGCGACGCGTCTCCCGTCGCTGCCAGCGCGATCGCCTGCGGCGTCGGCAGCCCGTCGCCGAAGCGGATGAGCGCCGGCGCATCGGCGAGCGTCACCAGCACCGCCGGCCCGTTTTCCTCGCGCGCGACCTTGTCGAACTGCTCGAGCTGCTGAAGCCAGGTCGTGCGCGGATCGCCCATGTCGCCGCGCGCCAGCTCGCCCGGCTGCGTGAGGATGGTCAACCCCGGCCGCACGATCTGAAACACGCGCGGATCGCCGTCGGGCAACGTGCGCGCGGCGAACGCGCGCATCTTGGGCCCGTCGTCGTGCCGCGCCGCGAAGAAGGTCGCGCGCACGTCGTGCGGATCGGACGTGGCGATGAGCAGCGCCTCGAAGTCGTCGATCGGCGACACGCCCGAGCCGGCGACGAGCGTGCTCCAATCGGGCAGCGCCTGCAGCAGCGCCTCGGCGCCGGCGCGATGCGGCGAGCGGCGCAGCTTGTCCATGCGCAACAGCACCACCAGGTTGGCGTCGTCGGGCGCGAACGGCGACAGGTCCGTCGTCTCCGGCGGCGGCAGCGGCTTTGGCTTGGCGCTCTTCGCGCCCGCGTTCGCGCCCGGCTTCGGCGGCTTCGCTTGCGACTTGGGCTCGCCGCGCCGCTCGACCGGCCCGCTGCGCTGCACCGCGCGATGCGCCGGCCGCACCTCGATCGGAATCGGCGGCGCCATCATCGACAGCCGCGCGCCGAGAAACAAGAGCGCCACCAGCGCCGCGTGCCCCGCCATCGAGATCACGAGCGGTGCGATCATCGACGACGCGCGCGGGCCCACCCTATCGGTCTACACCCACTCGCCGGTGCCGGCCACTCGCGCACCGGCAACCGAGATTCGGATCGTGTCCGGCTGGCGAACAGTGGGCACGGATGC
>DASXOU010000190.1:0-1809 GCA_036494045.1 Polyangia bacterium
CGTCAATTGGATCCTCGCCATCTGCTGCCTCGGGCTGGTGCTCGCGTTCAAGGGATCGAGCGCGCTCGCGGCGGCGTACGGCATCGCCGTCACCGGCACCATGGCGATCACCAGCGGCTGCTACTTCGTGGTGCTGCGCGAGGACTGGAAGTGGCCGCTGTGGCGCGCGCTGCCGCTGCTCGTCGTGTTTCTCGCCGTCGATCTCACGTTCTTCGGCTCGAACCTGCTCAAGTTCGTCGACGGCGGCTACGTGCCCATCGTCGTCGCCATCCTGGTCTTCGCGATCATGATCGTGTGGCGCCGCGGGCGCACGCTGCTTCAGCGCCACACGAGCGAGGTCGAGCCCGACGCCGCGCGCTTCTTCGCCGACGCCGTGCGCGACGGCGTCGCGCGCGTCCCCGGCACCGGCGTGTTCCTGACCGGGCAGAAGAGCGGCGTCCCCGCCGCGCTCGTGCACTATCGCCGTCACGTCCACGCGCTGCCCGAGCGCATCGTCCTTCTGCGCGTCGAGTTCGAGCACGCGCCGCGCGTCGCGGTCGGCGACTGCGCCGTCGTCGAGCAGGAATCGGAGGGTGTCTTCCGCATTACGCTGCGCGCCGGCTTCATGGAGCGCCCCAACTTGATCGCGCGGCTGTGCGAGGCGCCCGCGACGTGCAAGCTCGGGCTCGAGCGGCCCGACGTCACCTTCTTCATCGGCCGCGAGACCTTCCTCGCCACCGACGAGGGCGAGATGGGCCGCATCAGCGAGTCCTTATTCAGCTTCCTATATAAGGTGGCGTCGAGCGCCACGACCTACTTCGGCCTGCCGCCCGACCGCGTCATGGAAGTCGGCATGCACATCGATCTCTAGGACTCGCGCGGCCGCGACATCCGATCGAGAAGCCGCTTCAGCTCGCTGTCGGGCTGCGCCGAGACGAGCGCGCGCTCGAGCTCGCCGGCGTCGAGCCACACGCCGTGCTCGCGGCACTGATCGAGCTGCAGGAAATCGATCCACACGAGGTCCATCGGCTCGAGGCAATGTGGGCAGGCGCGCCGCGGCGAGCCGTCGTTGTGCACCATCAGCTCGTCGGGATGCTGCGCCGTCGGCGTCGCGCCGAGGATCGCGAGAAAGCTGATCGGCTCGATCCAGATGGCGCCGCAACGCCGGCAACGCTCGCACGGCGTCTCGCCGACGCTCCACGACGCCAGCGGCGCGCCGCAGCCGACGCAACGGTGCTCGACGTCGCGATAGGTCACGCGCCGGATTCTACGACAAGCTGCGCGGCGTCGCCAGCCGGCGCGCCAGCAGCACGAGCGCGGCGATCGCGGCGACGACGAGGACGACGCCGCGCGCCTGCCCGGCGATCGCGCGCGCGCGATCGAGGTGCGCCGCCAGCCGCACGCCGACGCTGATCCAGATGGCCGCGCCGGCGAGCGCCGCGGTTCCGTCGCAGGCGATGAGGCGCAGAAGCGGCACGCGCGCGGCGCCGGCGGCGACGAGGAGCGCTGCGCGTACGCCGGGCACGAAGCGTCCGACCAGCAGCAGCGCCGGCCCGTGCCGGCCGAACGCCGCCTCGAGCCGCGCCGAGCGCGCGCGCACGATGCTCATGCCGCAGCGGCCGGCGACGTACATGATGAGATCGCCGGCGAGCACGGCGGCGATGGCGACGATCACCATCGCGCGCGCATCGACGCCGCGCGCCAGCCAGTAGCCGGCCGAGAGCAGCGCCAGCTCCTCGGGAATCGGCAGCCCGATGCCGCCGGCGAGGAGCGCGGCGGCCACTTCGATCATCGGTGAGGTCGGCGAATCGATGGGTCGACGCTACGCGA
>DASXOU010000191.1:0-9030 GCA_036494045.1 Polyangia bacterium
CCGACATCACAGGAATGGATCCGGTCCTGATGGGACCGAGCCTCGACATCGCCGATGGTGCGATCGATGCGACGAAGGATCTGAACATCGTCTTCTCGTGCGATCCGAACAACCTGACGGCGGGAGCCGGCTGCATGGGCACGTCGGACCTCGTCGGCTTGCTTATCACGACGAGCACCAGCAAGAAGGCGATGTTCTCCGCGCCTGGCCCGGTCGGATCGGGCACGTGCAGCCAGCCGGTGGCGGCGAAATCCGTCGTCACGGTCGCCGCAAATCAGCTGACGGCGCTTCTCGGCGGTCAGACGGGCGGCTCGTGGGAGGTCGCCCTCGTGCGCCTGACGACGCACCTGAAGAGCCCGGCGGGCACGCACCCGCTTCTGGCCACCACGGCCGGCATGGGCGTCTTCGGCTTCACGAACCAGTAGTCCTCACGGCCGCGCCGTCACTACGGCGGCGCGGCCTTTTCTTCCAGCTCAATCCCGTTACTATCGGACCGCATGCGAGTGCGGGTTCTCTATTTTGCCGTGATGCGGGAGCGCATCGAGTCCGATGCCGAAACGATCGAGCTGCCGACGGGAGCGACGACAGCGGCAGCGTGGCAGGAGATTGCGCGGCTCCATCCAGTGATTGCTGGGTTGCGGGGCGCGATCAGAATCGCGGTGAATGAGGAGTTTGCGGTGGACGAGCGGGTTCTGGTGGATGGGGATGTGGTGGCGATCATTCCGCCGGTGGCCGGGGGCGCCGCGACCTTTCGGATTAGTGACGAGCCATTGAACCTCGACGAGGTCGTGCGGGCGGTCACAGGTGATGAATATGGTGGCGTCGTGACGTTCACCGGTGTCGTGCGCTCACAGAGTCGCGGAAAGCGAATCGTGCGGCTCGAGTACGAGGCCTATCGGCCGATGGCGGAGCGGACGATGGCGGAGATAGGCGACGCGCTCGCCAGGGACTACGGAGCGCGCGTAGCCATCGTGCATCGCGTCGGCAAGCTCGTGGTCGGTGAAGTCGCAGTCGTCATCGCAACGGCGGCGCCACATCGCGCCGCCGCATTCGACGCCTGCCGCGCGGCGATCGATCGACTCAAGCAATCGGTGCCGATCTGGAAGAAGGAAATCGACGAGGACGGCGAAGAGTGGATCGGCCTAGGACCCTAACGGCCGCTTTACCTGCCGCGTCCAATCGTTCAGTGGCCCCCCTCAGCGTTCGCGAAATCACCGAACACCTACGTAAGAAATGAATGAGCGGTAGGGCTGGAAGGAGTCCGTGTATGCCGTGTATGCGATACCCTATGCTTGTGACCGCCGGCGAGATTCGCGCCGAGCATCGCGCAGGTCCAAATCTTGTTGTTGCCCTAGCGTAGGCAGGCATGCGATTTTTTGGGTTCGATGTTGTCAAAATCGGCGAGTTGGGCCCTCATGTTGCTCGTCGGTATGTCGGCACCGGCGCGCGCCGACAACGACAGCGACCGGGCGCTGGCGCGCGAGCACTATCTCAAGGGCTCACGGGCGTTCGACCTAGGCGCCTTCGATGAAGCGATTCGCGAGTACAGCGCCGCCTATCGTATCAAGGACGATCCAGCACTGCTTTACAATTTGGGGCAGGCGAATCGCCTGGCCGGGCACGTCGCTGAAGCCTTGCGTTCCTATAAGGTTTACCTGAGCCGGGAGCCTGAGGCTGCCAATCGAGCCGAGGTCGAGGCCAAAATCGCCGAACTGCAGAATCTGATCGACCAGCAGAGCAAGAGTAAGGGCATGCGGCCCGATCAACCGACGTCGAAGCTACCTCCCGCGCCCGCGGCGACGGCTTCCAAGCGCGAGGAACGAATCGAACCGGCGCCGGCCGCGCAACCTCGTACGACGGCGCCTGCAAACGGAACGCTTGCGCGAACCGAAACGCACGTGGGCCGCACCAAGAAGATCACCGGCCTCGCCGTCGCGGCGGTCGGTGTGGCGGCGATTGCCACTGGGATTACGTTCGGGGTGCTGGCCAAGAACGCCGGCGACGACCTGTCGAGCCTCGACATGACCATGGGCCGGTTCGACGCCTCAACGCAGCAGATGGGGAAGACCGATCAAATTGTCGCAGCTGTGATGCTCGGCGTCGGCGGCGCAGCGCTGGTGGCGGGCGTGTCAGTGTGAGATCCGCGCCTTCGTTCGGGCCGCGTCAGGCAAACGCAGCCGTAGATCTGAGCTTCTGAGAGGAACGATGCGAATCATCCTGCTGTCGTTGACCGTGGCCGCTGCCGGCTGCTTCTCGCCGGAGTACCACAACGGCAACCTGCGCTGCGGGACCACCGACCCGAGCTGCCCCGACGGCTACCACTGCGCGACGGACAGCACTTGTTGGGTCGACGGTCAGAATCCCGAAACCGGCGACGACGACCTGTCGGTGGGCGACGACGTCGACGCGATGCCAGCACCAGATCTTCTACCCGCACCGAGCGCCAACGGCGTCCCGTGCTCGACGGGTAGCACATGCGCCAGCAACAACTGCGTCGACGGAGTGTGTTGCGAGAGTGCATGCACAGGCCAGTGCGAAGCTTGCGACGTCAGCAACGCTGTTGGCAGCTGCACTCCGGTCTCCGGCCCGCCACACGGCACACGCACCGTCTGTGCCGGCTTCGGCACCACCTGCGGCGGCATCTGCAACGGCACGACCACGGCTACGTGCACGTATCCGCCGGCCACGACCATCTGTGGCGCAGCGTGCGACGGCACGTGCAACGGCGCCGGCACGTGCTCATCAGCTGGCGGCTCTTGCCCGAACGGTTTTGCCTGCGGCGCTGGTTCAGCTGCACCACGACGGCCGACTGTCAGAACAACTTCAGCTGCGCCGCGCCAGCCTGCGTGCGCAACCCCGAAAGCGATTGCCTCGACGGCCTCGACAACAACGGCGATGGACTCGTCGACTGCGCCGATCCGACCTGCATCGGCTCGAAGGTGATCTGCGCACCAGCGGCGGCTGGCGCGCCGCTCGGCCTCGTCGCTGCGAGCTGCCCGGCCGGCTACGCCGCGACCCACATCAACCAGGGCTTTCAGGATCCCAACACCTGCCACGGATGCGGTTGCGCGGCAGCGGGTACGTGCACCTTCTCGTTCTACGGCGACAACTCCGGCAACGGTTGCGTCAACCCGAACACCCTGCTCGGCACCCTGTCCGCGACGAGCACGTGCTTTTCCGTCGCCTCGCCTCAGCAGTATTACAGCGTCCTGTCCAAGGACACGGCGGGCGCGACCTGCCTCGACTCTCAGACAGGCGTCCCCGATCCGACCAGCTACACCACCCAGACGAACTTCTGCGGCTCCCCGAAATCGCCGAGCACCGCTGGGTGCACCGCCGGCTCGGTATGCGTCGCCAAGCCCTCACCTGTGCAACCCGTCTGCGCACTCGCGACCGGTAGCAACTGCCCGACAGGCTATACAGCCACGTCGACCAGCTACTATGCCGATGGTGTCTCCAGTGACAACCGCACTTGTACCTGCTCCGGATGCTCCGTGACTAGCAACGGCACGTGCGGCGAGTCGGGCCTGCAGTTCATCGTCCATACGTCACTGAGCAGCGCCGCGTTGTGCGTCGACAATCCCAGCCCGTTCAGCTACTGCTCCGGCGGTTGTTGCCCCGGAATCGGCGACGCCTATTGGTTCCATGGCGGCAACGTCGATGGCATGTCGGGGCACGCGTTCCCGCCGAACGTCGGCGCGTCCTGTTCCGCCGGCACCGCCATCGTCACCGCCGGCACGGCGACCCCGGGCACGACCTTGACGGTGTGCTGCCCATAGCCGCTACTCAATGTCCAGCTCCGGCTATCTGCGCGCTCGAGATCTCCGAATCCTCTGTAGCTCACGCAATCGTGCACACGAAACCAACTTCCGGAGACGATTTTTCGCGTCGGGTAGCAACTCCTGCGCGGGTTCGCCGAAAACCTCTTAGAAGCACCAAACGCAAAAGGGGGATTCGATGGCGAGACGGCGCAAGCACGACGGCAGTGGTGCACCTGCCGAAGAGCAGCACAAGGGTCGCACCGCGCCTATCGACGACGAAGGAAGCTTCGGGCGCATGGCGCTCATTTTTCCCGACGGCAAACGGCTGCCGCTCGAGCGCGCGACGGTCATCGGGACCGACGAGGGCGTCGACGCGCGGCTCGACGATCCGTGCGTGTCGCGGCGGCATTGCGTGATCGAGCCGAGCGAGGAGCGCGTGATCGTGCGCGACCTGGCGTCGACCAACGGCACGCTCGTCAACGGGATTCGCGTGCCGACGGCGGAGCTGCGGCCGGGGCTGGTGCTCACGCTCGGCAATACGCGGCTGCGCGTGGCGATGGACAGCAAGGTCGACGCGGAGATCGTCGGCGAATCGGCGCCGATGCAGCGCATGCGCGTGGAGCTGGCGCGGCTGGCGGTGGTGCCGATGCCGGTCCTGGTGCGCGGCGAGACCGGGACGGGCAAGGAGCTGGTGGCGCGCGCGCTGCACGATCAGAGCGGGCGGCGCGGGGCGTTCATCGCGGTCAACTGTGGATCGCTGCCGCGCGAGCTCATCGAGAGCGAATTGTTCGGGCACGAGCGCGGCGCGTTCACCGGCGCCGAGACGCGGCGCATCGGCTTTTTCCAGGCGGCCGACGGCGGCACGCTGTTTCTCGACGAGATCGGCGAGCTGCCCGAGGCGTTGCAGACGCGGCTCTTGCGCGTGCTCGAGAGCGGCGTGGTGCGGCCGGTGGGCGCGAACCGCGAGACGACGGTGAACGTGCGCGTGGTGGCGGCGACGCACGTCGATCTCGAGCGCGCGGTGCGGACGGGGGCGTTTCGCGCCGATCTCTATTTTCGGCTGGCGGCGGCGAAGATCGAGACGCCGACGTTGCGCTCGCGGCGCTCGGACATTCCGCTGCTCGTCGAGCGCGTGCTCAAGGACGAGGCCGCGCTCGGCCATCGCTGCCGGTTGTCGGCGGACGCGATGGGCGAGCTGATGGAGCATTCGTGGCCGGGCAACGTGCGCGAGCTGAAGAACGTGCTCAGGCGCGCGGCGGCGCTCGGCAACGGCGTCATCGAGCCCGACGATCTGCGACTCGGCGAGTCGTGGCTCGGCGGCGGCGGCGACGACATCGTGGCCATCGCGGGGCAGACGTTCGAGCAGCTCGAGAAGGAGATCCTGTCGCGAGCGGTGCGGCGCTGCGACGGCAATCAGCGCGCGGCCGCGGGCGAGCTCGACATTCCGCGCTCGACGCTGAACGACAAGCTGCGGCGCTATCGCATCGATCCGAAGGAGATGCGGCGCGAGCCGAAGCGCGAGTAGCGGGACAGCCCCTCGGCTACTCGGCCTTGGCGGGCGGCGGCGGCGCGGCTTCGAGCGGCTCCTGGCGCATCGAGCGCATCGCCGGCGGCGCGACGCCCATGCCTGTCGGTGGCGGACCGATCTCGGTGCCGCCGCTCGCGGTCGGCACCGGCGGCGGCGGCGCGATCACGCCCGACGGCGGGGCGGCCGGCGCGCCCGATGGTGCGCCCGAGGGCGGCTGCGCGGGCTCGGGCGCCGGATTCGGCGGCGGCGGCGGCGGAGACGGCAGCGGCGCGGCGATCGCCGGCTGTGCCGTCGGCAGCGGCGTCGGCGGGGCGACCGCCGTCGGAATCCGCGCCGGGGGCGGCGGCGCCGCGGCGGCCGGCTCGCTGTTCGTGGTCACGCCGAACGGCGGATCCTTCGACGGCAGCGTGAACAGCGCCGACAACGGGCCGGTCAGCTGGATGCCGAAATATCCGTCGCTGCGCTTGGCCGTCGCCGACAGCGCGTTGGTCATGAGCTCGAGCGTCGGCTCGCGCTTGAGCAGCGCCTCCGACGGGCGAAAGCGCAGATACGCGTGCATCTGCGACATGCCGATCGGATCGCGCAGCTCCACGTAGCCGTCGAGCATGGCGTCGCCGTCGGCAGAATGCAGGCGCACGCTCTCGAAGCGCCCCCTGCCCTTTTCGATCACGATCTGCCCCGACAGCTTGCCGAGCTTGATGCGCGGAAAGGTCAAGCCCGCCGCCAGGAACGGATCACTCGGCACGACGAGCTTGGCTTTGCCATCGCCGACCACGACGTCCTCGATGTCGACGTCGACGCTGCCGTTGGCGTTGGCCAAGAGGTTCTTGGGCACGCGCACGTCGAGCTTGCCGCTCACCGTGCCGTCGACGGGCAAGCCGCCGGTCGACTGCTGGATGCCGGGCACGTTGTTGAGCACCAGCTTGTCGAGCTCGACCTCGACCTTGGTCTCGTCGCTGTTGCCGGCGACGTTGCCCTCGACCGTGCCCGACAGCGCGTGCGCGACGAACGAGTAGCTGGGCCGGCCGAACATCATGGCGAACAGGCCGAGCCGCACGCGCACGTCGTCGATGATGTAGCGCGCCGGCTTCTCGCCCGGCGTCAGCGGCCGCGTGCGCAGCACGATGTCGGTGGCGCGAAAGCCGAGCCCGGTGAACAGCTTCATCGTCAGCTCGCCGATCTGCACGTCCATGCCGATCGCCAGCGGCTGCCCGCTGGTGACGTCGGCCGAGAGCGCCGTCTCCAGCCGATCCTTGACGCGCTCGCGCGGCACCGACCAGTAGAACGCCAGGAGCGCGACGAAGAGCGCGAACAGTGGATAGCCGGCCCACGCCGCCCAGCGTCGTTGGCGCGGCGTCGGCTCGAACCGGCGCAACCACTCGACGACGGCTTGCACGCGCGCGTTCATGGCTGGTCCTTCTTGGCGCCGGCCTTGTTGCCTTCGCGCTCGTGCTCGAACGTCGACACCGACATCTCGACGTCGACCTGGATGTGCTTGTCGTCGCGCGTGCGCACGTCGAGCGCGGTGACGACGACGAGCGACTTGCCGGTCTCGATCGCCTTCATGAACTTGGTGAGCTGCTCGAGCGTGACCGCGCGCAGCGTCAGGTCGACGGTTCGCTTCACGAACTTCTTGCCGGCCGGCTCGGCCGGACGATCGCGCGACTCGGGGATCTCGATGCCCGCTTCCTTGGCCGCCGACTCGAGGTAGCTCTGCAGCTGCACCGGCGTCGAGCCGAGCCGCGTCTCCATCTGCGCCGACTTGGCCTTGTTGCGCAGGTAGCTGTCGCGCTGCGAATCGAGATCGCGCAGCGCCTGGCGCATCTCGGCGTTGCGCTCCTCCATCGACGACAGCCCGTCGGTGATGAGGAAGCCCACGATCATCGTCACCATGATGACGAAGGTGATGCCCATGGCGGCGACCATGGTTCGTTCGCGTTGCGACAAGCGTTCCCACTTGTCGCGCAGCGCCTGCATCCTGTCGTTCAAGGTCATGCGCGCGGCTCCGTCACAGGCACGTGTTGGGGATGGTGAGGTCGAACTGCTTGAGCTCGCGCGGCTGCGGCTTGTCGCCGGTGGCGGGCGGCTCGCCCGAGGGCGGCGCGGTGACCGACGAGAACTTGCCCTTCTCGGGCGTCTCGAAGCAGTCGATCTTGGCGAGCTCGGTGGCGAGCTCGTCGATCTGCGCCGCGGTTTCGGCGGTGCCCTTCATGAATATCTTTTTCGGCTTTATTTCGAGCTCGGTGATATCGAGTTTTCCCTTATCGGCGCCGGGGACGTGGCGCGAGATCTCGTCGAGGATGTCGTAGGCGGTCAGGTTCGGCACCGGCGGCGCGCCGCCCTTGGGACCGCCGCGCAAGATCTCCGAGACGGCTTTGCCGTCGAGGTTGGCCTCGCCGAAGAGCTCGAGCGTCTGCTTGCGCAGGCGTGTCTCGAGCGCCTCGCCCTCCTTGCGCAGCCCGCGCAGCGAGGCGGCGGCGTTGATGGCGGCGAAGGCGAGAATCGCCAATACCGCGGCCGCGAGATATCCCGACTTGCCGCGCAGATACGAATAGTCGGTGCGATAGGCGAGGTCCGCCTTGCGCAGGTTGACCTGCGGCACCGGCGTGGCCGCCGCCAGCGCCAGACCCAGCGCCTGCGCCGGCAGCTCGAGCGCGGCGCTGCCGTCGCTGTTTTTCGCGCGCTCGGCCATCTCCGGGTCGAGGAACGGATCGTCGGCGATGAGCTGGAGGCGAGAGGCGACCACGCCGAGCTCGGTCTCGACGTGCTCGACGAAGCCTTGCAGGCGCGCCGCGCCGCCGGTGACGAGCACGCGATCGGGCCCGCTCTCGCCGGCGGCGCGATAGGCCGCGATGGTCTGCTTGAGCTCGCGCAGAAGCGGACGCAGCGCCTCGCGCACCACCGCGTCGACGCGCGCGTGCGCCGGCGAGGCAAACGCGCTGCCCGGCGACGCGAGGAACGCCTGCGCGTGCTTGGCGTTGACCGCGTCGTCGGTGCTCATGCGGAACTGCTCGGCGATGGCGACGGTGACGTCCTCGCCGCCGCGCGGAATCGAGCGCGCGAACAGGACCGTGCCGGCGCGCACGATGCACACGTTGGTGTGGCGATGGCCGAAGTCGACGATCGCCTGCGTCTCGCCGTCGGCAGCGACCTCCTGCGACGCGTAGGCGTGCCCGCGCAAGGCCGCGTAGGAGAGCGCAGCGGCGCCGACCACGCGCGGCTCGGCGCCGATCGCCGCCAGCGCCTCGACGTGCGCGCGCACCACGTCCTTCTGCGCGGCGACGGCGATGACGTTGGTGGTTGACGAGCCGCCCTCGCCCAGGCGCGTCGTCGACAGCACGCTGTCGTAGACCAGGCCCTCGAGCTCGCCGAGGATCTGCGACTCGAGCTCGTAGCCGAGCACCTGCTCGATCTTCTTCGGATCGGAAAACGGCATCGACAAGAGCCGCAGCGTCGCCTCGCCGCCGAGCGAAGTCGAGAACATCTCCGCGCGCAGCCCTTCGTCGGCGATGAGCGCGCCGACGGTGCGCGCCGCCCGCTGCAGCGGCGTCTCGCCTTCGACGGGCGGCAACAGCGCGCGCTCGTAGAGCCCGGTGAGCTGCGATTGGCGGAAGCCGGCCGACAGCTCCGCCACCTTCACCGAATAGGTCCCGAGATCGATGCCCAGGATCTTATGTGCCATGTCGTTGTCTCGTCATGTCGCGTCGTCTCGTCATGTCGCGTCAGTCCTGGCGCCAGTAG
>DASXOU010000192.1:0-7659 GCA_036494045.1 Polyangia bacterium
GCAATGAGACCGCGGCGGAGGTGAGATCTACACGCGCCAAATGCAGCGCCATCTCGGGATCGAGCGCAGGCGCGCTGATCGCGACGAGCACCGGAATCCCGAGAAGAAACCCGGAGCAAGCGACGAGCAGCGCTTCGAACAGCCCGGAGCGCGTGACCGCCAGACCCTGGTCCTGACGGCGCAGCGGCGCCCCGGCCCAAACGCCGAGCGTGCGAAAGAGCACCGAGCCGGTGGTCCAAATCCAGAAGCGATCGAACAGCGACGTCGCTGGCCGCCAGGCATCGAGCGCGCCGAGCACGACGAGCCCGAGCAAGACCGCGGCGACGAGCGCAAGCGAGCGCACGAGCAGTTTGCGGTTCACACCAGCGCGGCTTTGATGGCGTCGAGGAGCCAGGAGTTTTCTTCGGGCGTGCCGACGGTGATGCGCATGCAGCCGGTGAGGAGGCCGCTGTCGAAGAGGCGCACCAGGACGCCGCGCTCGACGAGCGCATCGTAGAGAGCGCGCGCTTCCTTGGCGCGCACGAGCAGGAAATTGCCGCCCGACGGGAAGACCTCGAGGCCCGCCAGCTGGCCGAGCGCGTCGTAGAGCGCGCGCCGCTGCCGCTTGGCCTCCTCGAAGTGCGACGCCAGCTCCGCCTTGAAGTCGACCACGAGCTTGAGCGCCGCGCGCTGCGCCAGCGTCGACAAATTGTACGGCGGCCGCACCTTCTCGACGGCAGCGAGCACTTCGCGCCGCCCGATGAGCAGGCCGACGCGCAGCGCCGCCAGTCCGATCTTCGACAGCGTCTGCAAGACGACGCAGTTTGGGTTCGCCAACGCCAGATCGACGCAGCTGCGCGCGTCGCAATACGATAGATACGCTTCGTCGACGACGGTGATGATGTCGCGGTGCTGCTCGACGAGCTTGACCACGGTCGCGCGCGACCACTGCGTGCCGGTCGGATTGTTGGGCGTCGCCAGGAACACCAGGTTCGGCTTGTGCTCGGCGATCGCGGCGAAGAGCGCCGCTTCGTCCGCTTCCATGCGCGGCCCGAACGGCACCTCGATCGGCTCGAGCCCATGCGCCAGCGCCGCCGTGCGAAACACGACGAACCCCGGCACCGCGTACGCGATCTTGCCGCGCGATTGACCCGCGCGCGGCTCGGCGAAGGTCGCGCACAGAAGCGCGATCAGCTCGTCCGAGCCGTTGCCCAGCATCAGCTCCTCGACGGCACAGCCGGCCCGCGCCGCCAGCGCCCGCCGCAAGTCGCCCGCGGTCGCGTCGGGATAACGGTTGAGCTCGACGGACGCGAGCTCGCGCGCCATCGCCTCCATCGCCGCGCGCGACAACGGATAGGGCGACTCGTTGGCGTCGAGCTTGATGGCGTTGGGATGCGCGGCCACCACGTAGGCCGGCGCGCCGCGCAATGGCTGGCGCACCAGCTCCTTCCACGCTTCGTTGCCGTCGTCGCTCATTTGCGTCTCTTTTCAACCGCGCGCCCGTGCGCGTGCAAGCCCTCGACCTCGGCGAGCGCGACGATATCGTCGGCGTGCGCCTCGAGCGCGGCCTCGTCCCAGCGGAGCAGCGACGTGCGCTTCACGAAGTCGTAGACGCCCAGCGGAGAGGCCCATCGCGCCGTTCCGCCCGTCGGCAACACGTGGTTCGGCCCCGCCAGATAATCGCCGGCCGCCTCGGGCGTGAAGCCGCCGATGAACACGGCGCCCGCGTGCTGCACGCGATGGGCGGCGGCGTCGGCGTCGCGCACCATCAGCTCGAGGTGCTCGGGCGCGTAGCGATCGGCGAACGCCAGCGCCTCGTCGAGCGAGCGCATCACCAGCGCCACGCCGTGACGCGCGATCGACTCGCCAGCGATCTCCTTGCGCGGCAGCGTGGCCAGCTGCTCGTCGACGGCGAGCGCCGTCGCCTCGGCGAGCGCGCGTGAGGTGGTCACGAGCACGGCGTAGGCCTCGACGTCATGCTCGGCCTGCGACAACAGGTCGGCGGCGACCAGCGCCGGATCGGCCGTCTCGTCCGCGATCACCAGGATCTCCGACGGGCCGGCGACGGCGTCGATGTCGACCTGCCCGAACAATTGCCGCTTGGCCTCGGCCACCCACGCGTTGCCCGGCCCCACGATCTTGTCGACGCGCGGCACCGATTCCGTACCGAAGGCGAGCGCTGCCACCGCCTGGGCGCCGCCGACGACGAACACGCGATGCACGCCGGCGACCTTGGCCGCGAGCAGCGTCTCCGCCGATGGGCCCGGCGTCACCATCACGATCTCGCGCACGCCGGCGATGCGCGCCGGCACCGCCGTCATCAGCACCGACGACGGATAGCGCGCGCTCCCGCCCGGCACGTAGAGGCCGACCCGCGCCAGCGCTTGCACGCTCAGCTCCAACCGCGCGCCGCCCTCCTCGAAACGATAGCCCTCGATCCGCTGCGGCGCGTGAAAGCGCGCGATGCGATCCTCGGCGCGCTCGATCGCGCGCCGAACCTCGACGGTGACGGTCGACGCCTGCCGCTCCCACTCGTCGCGCGGCAATTCGAGCGCCGTCAGCGTGCGCTTCTCGAACCGCTCGGTGTACTCGCGCACCGCCGCGTCGCCGCGCGCGCGCACCGCCTCGACGATCGCGCGCACGTCGCGCTCGACGTCGGCTGGGGTCATCGCCATGCGCTCGAGGAGCGCCCGCTCGGCCTCGGCGCGTCCGGCGTCCGCAGGCCCGATGACTCGCAACATTCCGACCCTATAACACAGTGCGCCGAGCCACTGAACGCCCGTTGACTTCGGGGCATCTAACGGTATAGTCCGGGGTCAACTTTCCCCTGGAAATTTTCGAAGGAGCGACGTGCACATGGGCGATTTCCTCTTCACCTCGGAGTCGGTCACCGAGGGCCATCCCGACAAGGTTTGCGATCAGGTCTCCGATGCCATCCTCGACGCGATTCTCGCCAAGGATCCGGCGGCGCGCGTCGCCTGCGAGACGCTGACCAAGACCGGCTACGTGATGGTCGCCGGCGAGATCACGACGTCGGCGTGGGTCGACATCCCGTCCATCGTGCGCGAGACCATCAAGGAGATCGGCTACTCGCACTCCGACATGGGCTTCGACTACAAGACCTGCGGCGTGCTCTCGGCGATCGAGCAGCAGTCGCCCGACATCGCCCAGGGCGTCGACGGCAAAGGCGTCTACACCAAGGACGAGCAGGGCGCCGGCGACCAGGGCATGATGTTCGGCTACGCCTGCGACGACACCAAGGAGCTGATGCCGGCGCCGATCGCCTACGCGCATCGGCTGGCCAAGCGCCTGGCGGCGATGCGCAAGAAGGGCGTGCTCCCGTGGGCGCGCCCCGACGGCAAGACGCAGGTCTCGGTGCGCTACGAGGACGATCGTCCCGTCGGCATCGACACCATCGTCGTATCGACGCAGCACAGCGAGGACGTGAAGTACAAGACGTTGCGCGAAGCGATCATCGAGGAAGTCATCAGGAAGGAGCTCCCCAAGGAGCTGCTCGCCAAGGCCAAGTACTTCATCAACCCGACCGGCCGCTTCGTCGTCGGCGGGCCGATGGGCGACTCGGGCCTCACCGGCCGCAAGATCATCGTCGACACGTACGGCGGCTGGGGCCGTCACGGCGGCGGCGCCTTCTCGGGCAAGGATCCGTCGAAGGTCGATCGCTCGGCCTGCTACTACGCGCGCTACATCGCCAAGAACGTCGTCGCCGCCAAGCTGGCGCGTCGTTGCGAAGTGCAGCTCGCCTACGCCATCGGCGTGGCGCAGCCGGTGTCGATCAACGTGCAGACGTTCGGGACCGGCACGATCTCCGAAGGCGCGATCGAGCGGCTCATCCGCGAGCACTTCGATTGCCGACCGGGCGCGCTCATCCGCGAGCTCGACCTTCTGCGTCCGATCTACAAGCAGACTGCGGCGTACGGCCACTTCGGCCGCAGCGAGAAAGACTTCACCTGGGAGCAGCCGAACAAGGCGGCAGCGCTGGCGTCGGAGGCGCGCTCGATCCAGCCGGTGCGCTCGTCGGCGAACGGCAACGGCCACGCCAAGGGCAACGGCCACGGCACCAAGCCGGCGCCGAAAAAGCCGGCGCGCAAGGCGTTCGGCCCCTCGTCGAGCGACGCCAACTAACCGCTCGCCGCGTTCGTCGTGGCGAACCCGCTCTTCTCACTCCTTCGCTGTCCCGCCTGTCAGTCGCCGCTCGCGCTCGAACCGCTCGAGGGCGACGACGCGCTGTTGCGCTCGTCGTGCGGCTTGTGGTTTCCGGTGGTGCGCGGAATCCCGCGCATCTTCGTCGGCGAGCTGCGCGCGATCTATCGCGTCGACTTCCCCGATTTTCTCGCGCGCCACGGCCTCGACGGCGCCGGCGCTGCGAGTCTCGACGGCGCCAGCCGCGACACGCGCGCCAAGCTGGCCACGCGCGAGTCGTTCGGCTTCGAGTGGACCCACTTCTCGGAGATGCTGCCCGAGTGGGAACGCAACTCGCGCTTCTACTTCGAGCCGCTCGGCGGCGACGGCGCGCTCGGCGGCGCGCTGGTTCTCGAGGGCGGCTGCGGAAAGGGGCGCCACTCGTATCACGCGCTCAAAGCGGGCGCGCGCCTCGTCGCCGTCGATTTCTCGCGCGCCATCGACGTCGCCGAGCGCAATTGCCGCGCGGTCGACGGCGAGCGGCTGTTCGTGCAGGCCGACCTCATGGCGCCGCCGTTTGCGCCGGGCACCTTCGACGTCGCCTTCAGCTTCGGCGTGTTGCACCACCTGCCCGATCCCGAAGCCGGCTTCGGCAAGCTGGTCAGGCTGGTTCGCCCCGGCGGACGCGCGCTCGTCTACCTCTATCACGCGCTCGAGGGCGAGCCGGTGAAGCAGGCGATCCTGCGCGCCGTCGACGCGGTTCGCCGCCTCACCGTGCGGATGCCGCATCGCGCGCTCCTGCCGGCGACGACCGCGCTCGGCTATGCGCTCTACGCCGGCGTGGTCGTGCCCTACAAGATCCTCTCGCGCTTTGGCCCCACGCGCGCGCTTGCCGCGCAGTTTCCGCTGCGCACGTACGCCGACTATCCGGTGCGCGTGATCGTCAACGATCAGTTCGATCGCTTCTCCGCGCCGATCGAGAACCGCTACCGCCGCGACGAGGTCGCCGGCTGGCTCGCGCGCGCCGGCCTCGGCGACACTGCGATCCTGCCCGGCTACGGCTGGCGCGCCGTCGGCACCGTCAGCAAGCGGTAGACCAGCTCGCACAGCGCTTCGGCGCGGTTGGTCTTCGTCGCCGCGCGCGTCTCGCCCGCGATCGCGTTGTGCGTCGCGCGTAGCAAGACGTTCGCGCGTTTCATGAAGTCGTCGACGGGCGCGAAGGTCAAGCGGCGCGGCGGATTCACCAGCGCCACGTCGACGCAGCAGCGCGCGTTGGTCTCGACCGCGTGCCCTTCGCGGCACAGCATCGGGCGCACCGGATAGATCGAGCACGCGCCCTCGTGGTTGAACGCGCACATGACGCGCCGTTGCCATTGCTGCTTGTGCGCGCGCTCGTACTCCTCGCGTCGCGTGTGGTCGGCGTTGAGCTCGGCCTCGCGCTCGATGCCGTCGCCGGCGCGCTCGCGCCACGACGGATACTTCTCGAGGAAGCGCGCGCGCGCCTCGGCGCCGGCCGCCGAGCGCAGCCAGCGCGCGACGGCGATCGCTTCCGGCAGGTACACGATCACCAGCTCCTCGCAGCAGACGTTGCACCCGCGCGCGCACACGATCGGCAGTCGCTTGCGCCGCGTCGCCTCCTCGCGTGCGCGCAGCCCGGGCTCGAGCTCGCGTTGCATCGCCTCGGCGATCTCGGCCGCGTCGTCGTCGTCGATGGCCTCGCCAAAGCGGCGCGTGCCCATCGCGTACTCCGGCCGCGAGGTCAGCCGCGCGATCAGCTCGCCGAGCTCGTCCTCGTCGAGCATCGCTACTTCTTCGCGCCCGCGGGCGGCAGGAGCTGCACCTTTTTCATCACGTCCCACACCGGCTTGCGGCGCGTGGTATCGAGCATGAGTCGATAGAGCGCGCGGTAGTGATCGTCGGCCCAGAACTGCAGGATCGCGTGCGCGCGCAGCTCGCCGAGGAGCCGAATGACGCCGTCGCGCTCGAAGGCGATCACCATGAGGTGCTCGTACGATGAATCGAGCGTGTCGCCACCATCGGGAAAACCGATCGGCAGCCCGGGGAAGAGCTGCTTCAGCGCCACCACGGCCTGCGCGGTCTGCGCCGCGTGATTGCTGAAGTACCAATGGCTCTGCTCGTGGATGTATGTCGACAAGAGCAGGTCGTCGTCGCGCAGATGGCGCGTGTGCAGCGTCAGGATCGGATGGCTGTGCGGAATCGCGTCGTCGTCGATCGCGATCTTCGACGTGAAGCGCCAGGGCGACAGGTCATATTGCGCGAGCAGCCGCTCGAGCTGCTTCTTGGTCTCGAGCTCGCTGGCGCTGCCATGCGCGAGCTGGATCTCGAGCGGCGGCTCGGCGCAGGCGTCACTGCCCGCCGCTGTCACGCCGGCGGCGAAGAGCAGCGCTGTGAAGACCGCCGATCTCACGGCCGTCAGCGTAGCACGTGATAGCGTGTCGCCATGAACGTCGCCTTCCTCGGCCTCGGGACCATGGGCGCGCCGATGGCCGCCAACATTCTCGCGCGCAACCACACGCTCGCCGTGTGGAACCGCTCGCCCGCGCGCGCGCAACCGCTCGTCGCCGCCGGCGCGCGCCTCGCCGCCACGCCCGCCGACGCCGCCCGCGGCGCCGACGCCGTCGTCATGATGCTCGCCGATCCGATCGCCGTGCACGCCGTCGTCGACGGTCCCGACGGCGTCCTCGCCGGCCTTGGGGCCAATGCGCTCGTCGTCGACATGTCCACCGTCGACGTCGACACCGCGCGCGTCATCGACGCCAAGGTGCGCGCGCGCGGCGGCCGCTTCGTCGACGCGCCGGTCTCGGGCACGCGCAAGCCCGCCGTCGAAGCCAAGCTCGTGATCATGGCCGGCGGCGATCCCGCCGACGTCGCGCGCGCGCGCCCGCTCTTCGAAGCGATGGGACGCGTCGTCCACGTCGGCGCCGTCGGCCAGGGCATGGCCGCCAAGCTCGTGCTCAACGGCCTCGGCGCGCACATGATGACCGGCTTCTCGGCGATGCTCGTGCTCGCCGCGCGCCTCGGGCTCGACTTGTCGGCGATGCTCGAGGTCATCGGCTCGGGCGCGTTCTCGTCGCCGCTCTACGCGTCGAAGGCGCCGCGCATGCGCGCGCGCGATTTCGAGCCCGACTTCACGCTCAAGCTGATGCACAAGGATCAAGAGCTGGTGCTGGCGACCGCGGCCGCGCACGGCTACGCGATGCCGACGCTGGCGACGATCCGCGACGTGTTGGCCGAGGCGATCGCCGCCGGCTATGGCGACGACGATCTCTCGGGTGTCGTGCGGCTGTTCGAAGATTGGGCGAAAACGAAGCTTGCGTAGCGAAGGCTCTTAGCGCGCGTTGACGTCCGTGGCGGCCACCGTCGTCGCTGTGCCCTGCAGCGCCACCGTGAAGCTCGCCGGCGCGAACGCATACTCGCGGAACGCGATGTAGTAGCTGCCGTCCGCCGGCAGCGACGTCACGAGGTGCGAGTCGCTGGTGAGCGCATCGGCGTCGTCGTTGACGGCGATGACGTCGTCGT
>DASXOU010000193.1:0-4723 GCA_036494045.1 Polyangia bacterium
CGGCGCCGCCGCGGAAAGCCGCCGCGTCGTCGATCCAGTCGCCGATGCCGGGGAAGATCGTCAAGGTGCTCGTCGCCGTCGGTGACGAGGTCAAGTCGGGCCAGGGCGTCGTCGTCGTCGAGGCGATGAAGATGGAGAACGAGCTCAAGTCGCCCAAGGACGGCAAGGTCAAAGCGGTCGCCGTCAAAGAGGGGCAACCGGTCGAAGCCGGGCAGACCCTCGTCACGTTGGAGTAGCCGCCCGCGACGGTGTACAATCCTGCCGTGCGACTCTTCGCGCTTGGCCTACTCCTCGTCGCTGTGCCCGCGTGTCATCGCAACAAGCCCGCGGACGTCGCGCCCATCACCGCCGAAGACGAAAGCCTCCACAAGAACGAGGCCGATCTCATCACCCAGCGCGGCGCCTTGCAGCGCGAGCGCAAGAAGATCGCCGACGCGCGCGCCGAGATCGTCGAGCGTCGATCGCAGCTCGGCCACGACTCGGCCGGGCAGGCGGTCCTCGATGACGAGGAGAAGAAGCTCCTCTCCAAGGAATCGGATTTGTCGTCGCAGGAGTCGTCGGTCAACGACAAGCTCGACGAGCTTCTGCGCATGCGCGGCGAGCTGGTCAAGCGCGCCACGCAGGTGGTGGCGACGGCGCCGGGCGCCGATCCGCTCGAGCGCGCCGCCAAGCGCGAGCAGGGCGTCGCCGGCCGCGAGCACGAGCTCGCCGAGCGCGAGCGCGACGTGGCGACGCGCGAGCAGGCGAGGGCGGTGCGCGAAGCGGCGCTGGCCAAGCGCGAGCGCGACACCTGCGGCGCGGTGGCGATGCCGAAGATCGAGCTGCCCAAGGGGCTGCACTACACGCTCAAGGACGTCGACCCCACGTACAGAAAAGCGCTCAAGCTGATGCAGGAGAAGGGCCTTCTGACGTCGGACCTACCACCAGGTGTGTCGAAGCTGGTCGAGGACACGCGCGAGTCGATGAAGAAGGCCGACTTCGTGCGCGCCAAGTACGACGCCGAGCAGCTCCTCGCCACCGTCGAGGAGATCAAGATCGATCGCTCGTTCATCTCGACGAAGATGGCGCGGCTGTCGGCGGCGATGCGCGGCAAGAAGCTCGAAGGCGGCGACAAGAAGACCGTCGAGGACCTGTTTCAAGAGGCGACCGCCAACTACGGCGACGGCAAGTTCCCGCAGGCGAACGCCAAGATCAATCGGCTCTTCGCGCTGTTGAAAGCTGGGTGATGGTGGGAGCAACTATTTTCGCGTCCCGCCGATAACAGGGGGGAAGAGGGGACCATGCCCGGACAGGGACGGCTCGGAGATCAAGCGCAGATCCAGCAGGACGCCCACGGCTGCCCGGGCTGTCCGCATCCGGGCGTGGGGCCGGCGATCGCGGGGTCGCCGGACGTGATGGTCAACGGACGGCCGGCGCTGCGCCAGAACGACCTCGGGATTCACGCGATCTGCTGCGGCACGAACATGTGGCAAGCCAACGCCGGCTCCGGCACCGTGTTCATCAACGGCAAGGCCGCGCATCGCCAGAACGACGCCACCAAGCACTGCGGCGGACAGGGAAAGCTCATCCAAGGCTCCGACAACGTAATCGTCGGCGGGTGACGCACGCGCATCACGGTGAGGGATCGGATGCGTAGACGGCGGCGGTGAGGGACGTGATCCAGGCGCGGGGGGCACGGGTGACGCGGAGGATGACGAAGTGGGTGCCGCCGAGGGCGCCTGCGAGGGCGGCAAGGCGCGGGTAGAAGTCGGCTTCGCTGTCGTGGAGGCCTTCGCCGCCGCCACCGCTGTCGGAGTCGAGGATGGCTTCGATGACACCGATCTCGCGCGCGCCCGTCGGTGGGATGGCGAGCGCCGGCTGCGCGGGCGGACGCGGCGGCTCGGCGGCAAGGCGCGTGGTGCGATAGAGGTACGCGTTGCTGCACGACGCGAGTGCCAGCGCGGCGACGAGCGCGCAGCGGAACGCGAGCGGGCGAGACATGCGCGCTTCGACGGTTCGTCGCGCCGCTTATTCGATCGCTACGCGGCGCGGGTGAGGGCGGCGCGGGTGGCTTCGGCGGCGAGGATGAGCTCGTTCGAGGACTGCAGGACGCCCGCTTGGGCGAGGATCGGAACCAGCCACGCCGCCGCTTCCGCCGGCGTCGACACGATCTTGTGCGGATACTCCTTCCTGGTCACGAGGTACATCCCGGCCACCAGCGTCCGCGTCGCCGCCGGCCGAAACCCGGAGCCCTCGATCACGATCGCCGCGCCCAGAATCGGATGCGCGCGCGCCAGCTCGGCCGACTTCTCGCGCACCTCCTTCGAGGCCGCGTCCGCCGCCGACGGCTCGATGATCGCCATGCTCGCGCAGCGGCCGCGATGCAGCTCGTAGATCCGCTTCGACTGCCGCGTCATGCGCGCCAGCCCGTCGAGCGTGAGCGGCCGCCGCAAGATGCTGATGTAGACCGCGCCGCAGCTGGCCAGCGCCAACCCACCGTCGCTGTCGTGAATGATCGCGTCCATGCTCCCTACTTCAGCAGAATTGATTCCGCCTCTTCGAAGGTACGCCGTCGCCACTTCGCCAGCGGTGATTCCCCGCACATGAGGAGCTCGGTTTCGCGCAAGACCTCGGCGATCGGCGTGAGCACGACGTAAGGATCGTAAGCGCACCCCTCGCCGCTGACGCCGGGCCCGCCCCAGCCGGCCATGAAGCCCGAGCGCCCGTCGGCGAGCGCGCGCACCGCCGCATTGGCCAGGCGCGCCGCGAGCAGCCGATCGAACGCCGTCGGCGAGCCGCCGCGCACCACGTGGCCGAGCACGGTCACGCGCGTATCGACGTCGGGCAGCCCGACGCGCACGCGCTCATCGACGGCGGCCTTGAGCCGCGCCGGATCGACCTTCACGCCTTCGGACTTGACGACGAGGACGCGCCGCTTGCCGGAGTCGCGCGCGTAGGCGAGCTCCATCGCGCGCACCACCTGCTCGACGATCTCGGCCTCGGTGCGACCGACCTCGCGCAGGAGCACGGCGTCGGCGCCGGCCGCGATCGCCGCCGTCATCGCCAGGTAGCCGCAGTCGCGCCCCATGACCTCGACGACGAAGGTGCGCCGGTGTGCCGTCGCCGTGTCGTTGATGCGGTCGCACGCCTCGACGATGGTGTTGAGCGCGGTGTCGACGCCGATGCACATCGACGTCGCGCCGAGATCGTTGTCGATCGATGCCGGCACGCCGCCCACGCGCAGCGCGCCGTCGAGCATCGAGGCGCCGGTGAGCGAGCCGTTGCCGCCGACGACGACCAGTGCGCGCAGCCGCTCGCGATCGATCGTCTGCCGCGCGCGCGCCCGGCCCTCCTCGGTGCGGAAGGCCGCCGAGCGCGCGGTGCCGAGCAGCGTTCCGCCGCGGCGCGCGGCGTCGTCGAGCGCGCGCAACTCGAGCGGCACGACGCGCCCGCCGATGAGCCCCTCGTAGCCGTCCTCGACGCCGACCACCTCGAGCCCGAGCGCCCCGCCGACGCGCGCCACGGCGCGGATGGCCGCGTTCATGCCCGGCGCGTCGCCGCCGGAGGTCAACACCGCGATGCGATCGCCAGCTCCCAATTTGATCGTGGGCGGCTCGATCATGGGCCCTCCGCCCGCGATCGAATCACATCTCGGGGCAGATTGAAATCAGCGCTTGGACGGCTCGAGGAGGCGAATGCCCTCGCGGATCAGCGTACGGATCACGCCGCCGACCGAAGTATTGCGGCGTTTGGCTTCGCTCTGCAGGTCGCGCAGATCTTTGTCCGAGATTCGGACGGTGATTCGAGTTCCCTTTGGGTCCTTCGTTTTCCCGACCATCGCGTCTCACACACCCCCGGGTTTGAGAACAAGGCCGGAGAGAGCCCTCGAGTAAGAACGTACAATAGACCACCGATAATGGTCGTCAACATATTGTTTTTGCACACAATTTTGTCTGACAAAATGACTGCAAAATGCACGGTGGCGAGAAACGGCTGCGCTGCGATGATTTTGATCGCTACGGCTGCGGTGTCGGGTTGAAGCCCGACGAAGAATCGCCGTGCTCGAGCCACGGGCGCGCCAGCCAGACGACGCCGACGGTGACGCCGGTGAGCGCGACGCCGGCGAGCGAGAGCGCCCACCACGTCCGCCACCACGGCAGCTTCTTGTGCGCGATGGGCAGGCCGCGTCGCTGGCGCTCGGTCATCTCGCCCTCGGCGAGCGGATAGGCGGCCATGTTCACGTCGACGGGCAGCGTCTTGTCGAACTCGACGTCGAGGAAGCGCAGAAAGTCGTGATAGGCGGGATGGGTCACGCGTAACGCGTGCGTGCCGACGGGCAGCTCGACGAGGCCGGCGTGCGCCTGGTGGCCGTCGATCTGCACTTCGGCGCCTTGCACGTCGAGGCGCACCTGCAGGCGGCCGGTGTAACGGCCGGGATCGAGGACGCGCATGAGCGCGGCGCGCATGAGCTCCTTGTCGCCGGCGGCGCGCGCGCTGCCACCGGCGAACGAGAGCGTCGTCGAGCCGATGGCGCGGCCCGACGGCACCTCGAGCGCTTGCAGGTAGACGACGAGCCCGTCGCCGAGCGGTGTGGCTTCGACGACGATGGCGCGGGCGGCGCCGAGATCCTTGGCGAACGCGAGCGCGCGCGCCGCCGGCTGGGTCTCGAGGCGCGCGTCGCCCTTGCGCGGACCGGCGAGCTTGCCGTTGGTCAGGTTGGCGACGAGGAAACCGGGGAGCGCTT
>DASXOU010000194.1:0-4813 GCA_036494045.1 Polyangia bacterium
GGCACGCGTATGTTTGTGTCGCAGCGGATGTACATCGCGGCGGCGGCGTTCGCCGGCTACGGCGATCGCTACGGCGCCAGCGTCGACATCGGCGGCGACATCGTGCAGATCTTCCGCCACGGGAGGATGCCGTGAGCCGCGCGCTCGTCCTCGCGCTGGCGGCGCTGGCCGGCTGCGCCACCATCGACGTCTATCATTACGAGCCGCGCGCGCTGCCGACGGGCTCGCAGCCGCTCGCCGTGGTCAGCTGGTCGCTCCAGGATCTGCGCAACGTGAGCTGGAGCTATGGCGAGCCGGATCCCGATCCGAGCCGCCGCGCGTTGGTCAAACCGACCAACAGCGGCGTCATCGCCGAGCCCAACGTGACGCTCGCCGCCGGCATGCCGCTCGACATCAGCTACGGCGAAATTGCCGATGGCGTCCGTATGGTTACGCAGATGTCGGGGAGCTGGACCGTGTACATCTACGACCACCGCGACCGACTGGTGCAGCTCGAGTTCGCCTCCTACGCCGCGGCCCGCCTGTTCCTCGACGCAGCGCACGCCCTCGCCGTCGCCCCGCCGTCCGGCGAGGTCGACATCGCCTCCATAAAAAACTGAAACTAAAACGCAGCCTGCGCCACATTCGGGCGTGAGGCTGATGGCGCTCGACACGCGCGACGAAGACGAAGCCGCACCGGGTACGATGCTCCCGGTGATCCTCGATTTTCGCGCCGTCTACGAGTCGCACGCGCGCTCGGTGCGGCGCTTCCTCGGCGATCTTCTGCGCGACGACGCCAGCGCCGACGAGGCCACGCAGGAAACGTTCGTGCGCGCGCACTCGCGCCTGGCGACCTTGCGCGAAGGCGACAAGGTGTTGCCCTGGCTCTTCGGGATCGCGCGCAACGTCTTCTACGAGGAGCTGCGCGCGCGCAAGAAGCACCTGCGCAGCATCGACGACGACGACGAGCGCATGCAGGAGCCCGACCAGGCGCCGTCGCCCGAAGGCATGCTCCTCGGCGCCGAGGCCGACGCGAAATTGAACGAGGCGCTCGCCGAGCTCGGCGAGGAGCGGCGCGCGGCGTTGGTGCTGCGCATCGATCACGGGCTCGACTACGACCAGATCGCCGAGGTCATGGGCTGGCCGTTGTCGAAAGTGAAGAACGAGATCCATCGCGCGCGGCTGACGCTGCGCACGCGACTGTCGAAGTACGTGGGAGGTCAGTGATGTGCCCGACCGAGGAATTGGAAGCGCTGGTGGCGGACGAGCTCGACGACGAGACGGCGGCGCGCGTGCGTGCGCACGTGGCCGGCTGCGCGTCGTGCGCGGCGGAGCTGAAGTGGCTCGCCGCCGAGGCCGAGCTGATGGCGCGCCGCCGTGCCAAAGAGCCGGAGCTGCCGCGCGCGCTGTGGGACGGGATCGCCGAGCGCATCCCCGACTATCGTCGGGACCGCGCGAGCGAGGAATCGGGCGCGCATTCGGAATCCGCGCCGGCGCCGATCGCCGCGCCGACGCCGATTCGCCCGCGCCGTTGGAGCATGGGCGCGCGGGTCGCATACGGTGGGCTCCTGGCCGCGGCCGCGGCGGCGGTGGTGATCGCGACCTGGCCGGGACAGATTCGGGTCGCGCCCGTCGATCTCGGGCACGCGCCGGCGGTGGCCACGCGCAAGAAGGTCCCGGCCGACGTCACGCTCGACAAGGCCGAGCGCGAATATCAGGACGCGGCCAAGGTGCTCGAGGCCGAGTACGCCGCCGAGCGCGGCCGGCTGCCGCCGTCGGTGGCCGAGCGTTACGACCGCATGCTCTCGGCGACGCGCACGCAGGTCGCCGACGCCCGCGCCACGGCCGGCAACGACGTCGATGGACGAATGGTCGTTCTCGATGGTTACGCCGAATACTTGCGCAACCTCCAGACCATCGTGTCTGACATCAGGTGAAACAATGAAACGGACGATCCTCGTGCTCTTGCTTTCGCCTTGGCTCGCCGGCGCGGCCTACGCGGACAACTTCGCGGACAACACGCCGCCCGCGCCGCCGACGGCACCGCACGCGCCCTTGCCGCCGCTGCCGCCCTTGCCGCCGATGTCGCACGACGCGATCGGCTCGGCGGTGGCGACGATCGACGTCAAAGGGCCGGTGACGGTGCGCGCCGACGTCTTGTCGGCCGACATCGAGGTCGTCGGCGTCGGCGGCAAGCAGGTCAAGGCGCAGCTCGTCGACTCGTCGGGCGCGCTGCGCCTCACGCAGTCGGGCGATCGCGTCGAGGTCAACCTGCAGTCGAAGAGCGGCTGGCCGCACGTGCCGGCGGGCATCGATGGGAAATTGCGTCTGGAGATTCCGTGGGGCTCGTCGGTGGAGCTGACCTCGGCGTCGGGCGACGTGATGGTGCACGACACCAACGGCAACGTGCGCCTGCGGACCGCGTCGGGCGAAGTGCGGCTGCGCAAGGTGGCGAGCGTCGAGGTGATGGCGGTCTCGGGCGACGTCGTCGTCGACGGCGCGTCGGGCGAGGTGCGGCTGCGCACTGTCTCGGGCGACGCGCAGATCATGCAGACGAGCGGCGCGTGCAAGTCCGGCTGCCGCATCGAGGCGCGCTCGACGTCGGGCGACATCAAGCTGCGCATGGCGTCGGACTCGAGCTTCGATCTTCGTTACATGTCGCACTCGGGCGACGTCTCCGACGATCTGAAGATGCAGACGCTCGAGCAGAACGAGTCGCGCCACGGCGGCGCGCAGCTGCACGCGCGCTACGGCAAGGGCGAAGGGCTCATCGAAGCGCAGACCTTCTCCGGCGATCTGCACGTCTCGCGCAAGTAACGTTCGCGCATCATTCGCGCGCGCGATCCATCTCACTTCGGCAGCTCACTCCCACGCCGGTTGTCACACATTGTTTCCCGTCGAGGAAATCGCATTTCGTGAAACTTCTCGCGAGCTGCCGACACCTCCGGATGTCGGGGAACAAAGCGTTGGATGACGGTGTTTCATTCGACGAGGGCAGAGCCCGACGAGGAGCTGAGACAATGTTGCGAACGAAGACGCTACTCTGGTGGATCCCTGCAATCGTCGTTGCGACGATCGCCGTCGCCGAGGGTGGACGACAGATCGGCGCGGCGCGCGCCGCCAAGGGCGCGCACACGAGCGCGGTCGTGGCCGGCTGCCCGACGCGGCAGATCGACGTCGACGTCGACGGCAACGGCACGCTCGAGTCGGTGCGCATCGTGCGCGTGGGCGGCGATGCCTGGGCCGACGTGTGGTCGGGCACGCAGCTCTTGTCGTCGACGCGCGTGGGCGCTTGGCGCGACGACGCCATGCTCGAGGCGCTCGACGTCAACGGCGACGGCAAGATCGACGTGGTGCGCCGCTGGGCCGAAGGGCCCGAGCAGCACGCGCAGGTCTGGCTGTCCGACGGACGCGCGTTCGACGAAGGCTGGTCGGGCGTGACCGGCAACACGTGCGTGGCGCAGGCCGAGGTGGCCAAGCGCTGAGCTGATCCGAGCAGCATCCGTTTACCGTCGACAATCCCTTCCAATCCCCGCTAGTTGCATCCGTCTCGATCGCGAGTTGCGAATATGAGCGTTCACTCGCATTCTTGTCTCCGTAGCGAAGCCAAGGAGACTGCGATGCGAAACCCGCTGTCGATCGGAAAAGCCGCTGCCGCCTTCGTCCGCCTCACGATGGACATGGGACGGCTCAACGAAGTCTTCAACCTGTCGGACGGCCTCGCCGGCGCCGACGAGCTGCGCGAGATGGTGGCCGCCGTGCGCGAGCACGAGAGCGGCGCGGCAGCGCTGCGTGAGCGGCCGCACGTGCACATCGACTTGAAGGCGCTGCGCGCGCTGCCGACGGGCACGCTCGGGCGGCAGTACGCGCTCATGATGGATCGCAACGGGCTCGACCCGGCCTCGATCCCGACCCTGCCCGACGACGACGACGCCAAGTACGTGCGCGCGCATCTGTACGAGACCCACGATCTGTGGCACGTGGCGACGGGCTTTGGTACCGACGTCGCCGGCGAGCTCGGGCTGCAGGCGTTCTATCACGCGCAGCTGCCGGGCAAGCTGCCGGCGGCGATCCTCGCCTCGGGCTTTTTGAACACGCTGCTCTACTCGTTCGGCCAGCGCGACGTGCGGCTGCGCGAGATCGCGCGCGGCTGGCTGCTCGGCCGCCGCTCGCGGCCGCTGTTCGGCGTGCGCTGGGACGACTACATGGCGCTGCCGCTCGACGAGGCGCGCCGGCGGCTCGGCGTCGACTTCGAAGCCGTCGACGCGACGCTGCCGCCCGCCGAAGCCGTGCAGCTGATGCGCGCCGCTGCGTGATCGCAGGCACGACCACACGTGCACACATTGCAGGGTGAGGATTCGCCCCTAGAATCCGGTGCATGAGTCCCCTGGTGCTGCTCGCCGACGACGCGGAGGACGTGCTCGACGCGCACGCAGAAATCTTGAGCGACTCGGGCTACCGGATCGCGCGAGCCCGCGACGGCCGGCAGGCGGTGGACCTGGCGATCGAGCTGCGGCCCGACGTGATCCTCATGGACCTGCAGATGCCCGGGCTCGACGGCTGGGAGGCGACGCGGATCATCCGCAGCGACCTGCGCACGCACCACATCCCGATCATCGCGTTCACCAGCCACGGGCTGCGCCGTTATCAGGACCGCTCGTTCGACGCGGGGTGCACGTCGTTCCTCGAGAAGCCGTGCTCGTCGCCGACGCTGCTGGTCGAGGAGGTGCGGCGGGCGCTCGAGCGGCGGACGCCGTTTGGGACGGTGGTCGAGACGATTGGGGATCATGGATCGGGGGCGCACGGGACGCCGCGACGGTAGAACCGAACCAAA
>DASXOU010000195.1:0-11003 GCA_036494045.1 Polyangia bacterium
GACGAGGAGCGCCCCGTCGCCGACGACGGCGGCGACGCGCTGGCGGAAGGGGCCGGCGCCGAGCGCGCGGCCAAGCATCGGATCGCCGCTGGCGCCGGTGGGCGGGCGCGCGAAGAACAGCGGGCCGAGCCGCGGATGCTCGGCGACGTGCGCGGCGAAGGTGGCGGCGGAGAGCGCGGCGCGGGCGAAGGCGGCGCGCGTGCCGAGGATGGCGAGCTGCACCTCCGTCCCCGACAGCGGCGTCACGTAGTATTCGAGCGCGCGGCCGACGATGATGCGCACGCGCGGGCCGAACGGCGGCGCGGCCACGCGCAGGTGCGCGCGCAGGCCTACGCGCGCGGCGCCGCCGCTGTCGCCGCGCGCGGCCGGGCGCGACAAGCCGAGCGCTGCGCGCAGGCGCGAGCGCAGCCCATCGGCGGCGGCGACGACGCGCGCCTCGATGGGGCCGACATCGGTGGCGAGGCCGCAGACGGCGCCGTCGGAGCCACGCAGCGGCGCGCGCGCGGCGACGCCCTCGAGCACGGTCGCGGTCGGCTGCGCGCGCACCGCTTCGACGAGCAGCGCATCGAAGGCGAGGCGGCGCACGCCGAGGCCGTACGCGGGCGCGCGCTCGCCGGCGGGAAACTCGGCAAACGCGACGGGGGCACCGTCGTCGTCGACAGAGAAGCCGACGCCGTCGAGGCGCAGCGCAGTGCGGCGCACGGCGGCGAGGAGGCCGAGCTCGGCGAGCGCGCCGACGCCCGTCGGCAACAGCCCCTCACCGCACGGCTTGTCGCGGGGGAAGCGCGCGCGGTCGACGAGCAGCACCTCGAGCCCGCGGCGCGCGCAGGCGAGCGCGGTGGCGCAGCCGGCCGGCCCGGCGCCGGCGATCACGACATCGACGCGCGCGCTCATGCGACCGACGGGCGCGCCCAGAAGAGGAAGCGTGGACGCGCCAGCATCGCCTGGCGCCACGCCGGATCGCGCGCGAGCTCGCGCTCCTCGAGCGGAATGCGCTGCGACAGCACCAGCGCGTTCAGTGCCGTCGCCGCGAGTGCGGTCCGCCATGCGCCACCGACGAGCGGAAAGGCCGCCAGCTCGAGCATGACCGCGAGGTAGTTCGGATGGCGAATGAAGCGATAGGGGCCGCGCGTGACGACGCGACGCCCGCCGCCGTCGAAGCGGGTGACGCGCGTCGACCAGCTGTCGCCGAGCGTGCGCAGCGTCCAGATGCGCAGCGCCGTCGCCGCGGCCAGGCCGGCGAGGCCGGCGGCACGCACGAGGCGCGGCGAGCGCGACGGCGCGAACGCGGCTTCGAGCGGCGCGGCGACGAGCGTTCCGGTGTGGAGCGCGACCATCGCGCCGTACCACGGCTCGCGCACGACCGCGCCGCCGCGACGGGCCATGCGCCGCTCGTGGGCGCGCGACCAGACCAGCTCGGCGACGCGCTCGCCGGCGATCGCTGCAGTGAGAACGACGAACCAACGCATGCAGCGAAATGGTGCAAGCGGCGAACCGCGCGTCGCTGCGGCGGACAAAATGCGTACAGATATCCCTGCACGCGTAAAGTTTGCGCGTTGTATGGACTTGCGAGGGATAGCGGTTCTTTGTTATTGTTCGCGGCGGCCACGCCTCACCGCGTGACCTTTCGGGGGGCAGTAAAGGAGTCGTACGCTGATGGCTGACGATGGCCGCCCGGGCGATGGCGCCGGGCAGGCGGACCGCTCGCCTGGATCAGGGGACAAGCGCCCGCTCGTCCTCGTGGTCGACGACGACGACGACATCGCCGACTCCATCGGCGACGTGTTGCGTGGCGGCGGCTACGACGTCGAGCAGGTCGGCGACGGCAATTCGGCGCTGGCGGCGGCTTCGCGCGCGCGTCCCGGCCTGGTGCTGCTCGATTGGCGCTTGCCGAACGAGCCGGCGGGCAGCGCCCTGGTGCGCAAGCTGCGTGACGCCTGCGGCCCGGTGCCGGTGGTGGTGCTGTCGGCCGATCCGCAGTCGCTGCAGGAGGCGCGCGCGGCGCAGGTCAGCGACTATCTGCCCAAGCCGTTCGACGTGAACGATCTATTGGCGCTCGTCGACGAGCACTGCGACTGAGGCGAGCGCGTCTCGCGCGCGTGGCCAATCGCGCGCGCGCACCAAGAGGTAGTCGGTGTCGAAGGTCGAGAGCGCGAAGACGCTGACGCCGGCGTCGGCGAGCGCGCGCGTGAGCGTCGCCAGGAGGCCGACGACGGCGAAGTCGATGGTGCCGGTACGCGCACGCCGATGAAGTCGCGCTCGGCGCGCACGGCATCGGGGACGGCGGCGTCGTCGCACACGATCGACAGCTCGTCGGCGCTGCGCGTGATCGACGTGAGCGCGCCGGCGGCCCACGACGGAATCGGCGCGTCGGGCGGCAGGCGCGCGACGGCGAACGAGCCGGCGACGCGCGCGAGCGTGGGACGAATCAAACCAGATCGCGCAGCGCGCCGATGAGGCGCTCGATGTCTTCGGCGTCGGTGTACAGGTGCGCCGATGCGCGCAGCGTGCCGTCGAGCTGCACGCGATGATGGAGGATGTGCGCGCAGTGATAGCCGCCCGAGACCAGGATGGCGTGCGAGTCGGCGAGCAGCCGCGCGATGTTCGCTTGCGTCATCGACGCCACCGGCACCGAAACGGTGCAGAGGGCGACGCGACGCTCGGGCGGAACGTGCGCGCCGAGCACCTTGGCGCCCGGCAGCGCGCGTAGCCCCTCGACCAGCTGGGCGCCGAGCGCGCGCGAGTGCTTGGCGATCTCTTCGAGCTTGGCCGCGCGCACGTACTCGATGGCGGCGCCGAGGCCGATCGCGCCTTCGATGTTGGGCGTGCCCGCTTCGTAGCGGAAGGGCGCCTCGCGCACCTCGAAGCGATCTTCGCCGTGATAGTTGACCATGCCGCCGCCGACGTTCCACAGCTGCAGCTTGTCGAAGCGATCCTTGCGCACGTAGAGCACGCCGACGCCCGACGGGCCGAAGATCTTGTGCGACGAGAACGCGAGAAAATCGCAGTCGAGCTTGCGCACGTCGATCGGCAGGTGCGAGATCGATTGTGACGCGTCGACCATCACCGGCACGCCGGCCGCGTGCGCGGTCTCGATCCATTCTTCTACTGGTGCAACAACCCCGGTCACATTGCTCACGTGCGCGAGCGTCACCAGGCGCGTGCGCGGCGTGAGGCGCTCTTTGAGCTGCTGATAGCGCGGCACCGCTTCGTCATCGATGTCGACGAGCACGGTCTTGGCCTTGAGGCGCCACGGCATGTAGTTCGAGTGGTGCTCCGAGGCGGGGAAGACGACCTCGTCGTCCTTGTCGAGGCCGAGGCCCTGCGCGACCAGGTTGAACGACTCGGTGGCGTTGCGCGTGAACACGATCTCGCCGGGCGAGGCGCCGATGAGCGTCGCGACCGCGTGGCGCGCGCGCTCGTAGGCAGCGGTCGACGCTTCGCCGAGCGGGTGCACGCCGCGATGCACGTTGGCGCCCATTTCGGTGTAGTAGCGCGTGACGGCGTCGATGACCGTGCGCGGCTTCGGCGTCGTCGACGCCGAGTCGAGGTAGGTGATCTCCATGCCGTCGACGTCGCGCGAAAGCAGCGGGAAGTCGGATTTGTATTTGTTCGCCATGGTCAGCCTTGCGCGCGGACCATACGATATTTTCCGCTCGGCTCGGGAAGGATCGTGGTGGTGGCGCGCGGTTCGACCTTCATACCGAGCTTGTCGGCGAGCGCGGCGGCGGCTTTGACACCGTCGCTGGCGACGACGTGGAGGATCCAGCCGCCATCGTTGCCGGGGGCGCCCGCCAGCTGCCAGTGCGCGATCGACGGATCGGCGCCGTCGACGAGGTCGTCGAGCATCGCGGGGGTAAAGAGCCCGTGCGCCGTGGTGATGGCGTCGTTGCCGCGGCCTTCGATGCGCGCGAGCACGTAGCCTTCGTCGGGCCGGCCGCACGTGCACCCGTCGCTGATGCGCACCAGATCGCCGATGTCGTAGCGCAGAAGCGGCATCCACGTGCGCCCGAGCGTGGTGACGACGACGCGCGAGAGCCCGCCGCCCGCGTCGACGAGCTCCACGTGCGAGTGGCGCGCATTGTGGTGCAGGCGGCCGGCGGTGCACTCCATGAAGAGGACGCCGGCTTCGGTGGCGCCGTAGAGCTGGAACGGCGTCGTCGACGGCAGCGCCGCCTTCATCGCGCGCAGGCTGGCGCGCGTGGTCTGCTCGTAGGTGAGCGTGACGAACGCCGGCGCGTGCAGCGCGATCTTTTGCGCCTGCGCATGGCGGCAGAGCGCGGCCAGATATTGCGGATCCGACTCGACGCCGTCGGGGCGAAGATCGTTCCACTCGGCGACCATGCGCGCCAGCTCGGCGTCGTTCCACAGCGTCGGATCGGCGACCTGGTTCAAAAAGAGCATGCCGTCGACGGTGCGCTCCTCGCGGCTGAGCGTGCCGATGTGGCAGGTCGAGCCGCCGCACACCGGCGTCGTCAGCACCGCCTCGCGGAACTGGGCGCGCATGATCTCGGCGACACGGCTGTTGAGACGCATCGCCTCGCGCTCCTGCGGATCCCACCACGCCCACTCCCACAGCACCTGCAGCCGATTCTCGGTCGTGCCCGAGGTCGCGATGATCTCGACGAGACCCTTTTGCATCGCGTCTTTCAAGTCGCACGACTTGCGCACCATCGACTTGGGAAAGCCGCGGCGCAGCTCGCGCTTGGCGATGGTCGGCAGCGAGGCGAGCCAGGCGGCGACGGCGGTCGGGTCATCGCCGGACGGCGGCGCGGCGCGGCCGGCCCCGTAGCTTTGATAGACCGGGACCTCCTCGATCATGCGCGCGACCTCGTCGCGCACGCGCGCCCAATGGTCGCGCGAGTGGGTCGGGGGCGAAATTACTGTGGTTGCAGCCGTTGCAATCATCGACGGAAGTCTAATATGGGGCGGATGGGTCCTGCCATCCTGATCGCCCACGGCAATCCCGGTGACCACATTCACGATCGTGTGTTCGCGCTCGCCGGGGCGCGGCCAAGCGTGGCGTGGATCGGCGCCGCCAACGGCGATTCGCGCACCTGGTTCGAGCGCGCGGCCAAGGTGTTCCACGAAAAATACCGCGCCGAGGTCCAGCTCGCGCGCACCGTCGGTGACTTCGACGCTGCCGAGACACGGCGCATCGTCGAGTCGGCGCAGATCATCTATCTCGCCGGCGGCGACGTGGGCCTGCTCGCCGAGCGGATGCGCGCGCTCGGGCTCGACGAGATCGTTCGCCGCCGTCACGCGGCGGGCGTGCTCGTGGTCGGCGTCTCGGCGGGCGCCATCGGCCTGACGCGCTATTGGGTGCGCTTTCCCGACGAGGACGACGACGACGAGGACGCGCGCTCGTCGGCCGCGCCGTCGCTGTTTGCCTGCGTCGGCGCCATCGAGCTCGCCGTCGACTGTCACGACGAAGAGAGCGACTGGGAAGAATTGCGCGAGCTCCTCGGCGCCTGGGCGCGGCACGAGCCGGGCGCGCGCGTCGAGGCCTACGGCATTCCGTCGGGCGGCGCGCTCCTCATCGACGGCGATGGCCGCGTCACGCACCTCGGACCGGCGCCGAAGCGCCTCACGCTCGACGGCGGCCGCATCGTCGAGTAAGTTCGCAGCATGCCGAACGCCGTAATTGTGGACGCGCTGCGCACGCCGATCGGACGCTTTCGCGGGGCGCTCGCGAGCGTGCGCGCCGACGATCTGGCGGGCCTGGTCATCCGCGCCATCGTCGAGCGCAACCAGCTGCCCGCCGACGAGCTCGACGACGTCGTCTTCGGTTGCGCCAATCAAGCGGGCGAGGACAACCGCAACGTCGCGCGCATGGGGGCGCTCCTCGCCGGGCTGCCGCAGTCGACCCCGGGGCTCACGGTCAATCGCTTGTGTGGCTCGGGCCTCGAGGCGATCTTGACCTGCGCGCGCGCGATCCGCGCCGGCGAGGGCGAGCTGTTCATCGCCGGCGGCGTCGAGTCGATGACGCGCGCGCCGTTCGTGATGCCGAAGTCACCGTCGCCGTGGCCGAACGGCAACGTCACGGTGTTCGACACGTCGCTCGGCTGGCGCTTCCCCAACGACAAGATGAAGAAGCTGTTCCCGCTCGAGGCGATGGGCGAGACCGCCGAGAACCTCGTCGAGAAATATGGGATCGCGCGCGCCGAGCAGGATCAGTTCGCGCTCGAGTCGCATCAGAAAGCCATCGCCGCGCAGGCCGCGGGCAGGTTCGCCGACGAGCTCATCGCCGTCGACGTTCCCGGCGCAAAAAAGGGCGAGACCGTCAAATTCGACAAGGACGAAGGGCCGCGCGCCGACACCACGCTCGAGAAGCTGGCGCGCCTCGAGCCGGCGTTCCGTCCCGGCGGCAGCGTCACCGCCGGCAACGCCTCGACGCTGAACGACGGCGCCGCCGCGCTCATCGTCTGCTCGGAGGCGCGCGCCAAGAAGCAGGGCTGGAAGCCGCTGGCGCGCATCGTCGCCGGCGCGGCGGCGGGCGTCGATCCGCGTTACATGGGCATCGGCCCCGTGCCGGCGACGCAAAAGGCGCTGGCGCGCGCCGGCTGGTCCGTCGCCGACGTCGCGCTCGCCGAGCTCAACGAAGCGTTCGCCTCGCAGGTGCTCGCCTGCCTGCGCGAGCTGCCGATCGCGCGCGACCGCGTGAACGTCCACGGCGGCGCCGTCGCGCTCGGCCATCCGCTCGGCTGCTCGGGCGCGCGCATCGCTGGCACGCTGGTGTATGAGATGCGCCGGAGGGGGGTCGCGCGCGGGCTGGCGGCGATGTGCATCGGCGTCGGACAAGGCATCGCGGGCCTCTTCGAATTGGTATAGAATCGCGCGGATGGTCACGACTCGACCGACCGGCCGCCTCAAGGGCCGCTTCGAGATCATGGAGCAGATCGGCGAGGGCGGATTCGCGACCGTCTATCGCGCCAAAGAGTCGACCACCGGCAAGATCGTCGCGCTCAAGCTGCTCAAGGACGCCTACCTCAAGGACAACGAGGTCGTCGAGCGCTTTCGCCGCGAGGTGTTCGCGGTCGCCTCGATCACCTCGCCCTACGTCGTGCGGATGCACGACTTCGGCATCTCCGGCGAAGAAGTGTTCATCGCGATGGAGTACGTCGAGGGGCCGACGCTGCGCGAGGTGGTGCACGAGCGCGCCTGGCAGCCGAGCGACATCCACGTCGTCGTGGGCCAGATCGCGCAGGCGCTGGCGGCCGCGCATCGGCAGAACATCGTGCATCGCGACCTCAAGCCCGAGAACGTCATCCTCGTCGGTGACGGCGGAAAATCGGGGCCGCGGCAGGTCAAGGTGCTCGACTTCGGGCTGGCGAAATTGGCGGAGCTCGAGCGCAAGCTGGAGCTCGAGCCGCTGACGCGCGCCGGGATGTGCTTCGGAACGCCGCAGTACATGTCGCCCGAGCAGATCCAGGGCAAGCCGATCGATGGATCGGCCGACGTCTACGCGCTCGGCGTGATGGCGTACGAGATGATCGCGGGCCTGTTGCCGTGGGACGGCGCCGACTCGCGCGAGATCCTTTTGTCGGTGATCAAGAATCCGCCGCCGAAGATCGTGCGCGCGCGCTCACCCGAAGTGAAGCGGCTCGACGAGCTCAACAAGTTCTTGGTGCGCGCGCTGGCCAAGGACAAAAAAGATCGGCCCAAGGACGCGGCCGAGTTCTTCAAGGAGTTCGAGATCGCGCTCTTCGGCGAGCGCCGGCCGGTGCCGCGCACCAAGCAGAAGGTCGACGCCAAGGACGAGGTGTTCGCGTCGGTGTTCGCGGCGTCGATCGAGCTGCCGGCACTGGCGCCGACGCCCGCGGGCGGCGACTTCGACGACACGCGCGTGGAGACGCTGCCGGGGGAATTTCCGATCGAGCCCACGTTCGGCGGCTCGCTCATGGGCTCGACGCTCACCGGCGTGCGGCGCCGGCGGCGGCTGCGCTCGGCGTGGATGATGAGCATCGGCATGAACGCGCCGGCGCTCGGGCCCGACGCGTCGGGGATCCGCGACGATCCGTCGGGGCCGTTCGCCACGGCGCCGACGCGGCCGCATCATTCGCCGCGGCGCAATCAGATCCCGTCGGAGGCGATGCCGCTGCCGCCGCTCGACTTCGCCAAGCCGCCCGGGCGCAAGGACTCGATCACCGACACGGTGCCGCCGCTGCAGCGCCGCGATCCGTCGTCGGGCGGCGTGCCCGCGTGGGTCGTCGCGGTGATGCTCGCCCTCGTCGTCATCGCCGCCGGCCTCGGCTTCTGGTTCGGCCGCAGACCGCACTGACCGCTTCTGGTTTTACGCGAGGACGCGGACCGGCTTGTCGGACATTTCGACGCGGAGGCGGGCGCGCATGCCGTCTTGGAGGTCGCCGCCGACCTGCACCGGCACCGGGCGCTCGATGCGAATCTCGACCGCGGTGCACAAGAAGTCGATCAGGTTCGGCGAGCGATACTCGCCGCGGAACACCGACGGCAGGTTGCGCAGCGTCTCGTACGCCGACGCCGTCGCGCAGCGCAGCTGAAAGCGCCCCTGGCGCGCCTGCGCCCACGGGAACATCTTCATGCCGAGCCCGAAGTTCGGGATCGTCGAGCAGCTGGCCAGCGACGCGCGGCCGCGCCAGACGACCGCGCCGGTGGCGATCGGCTCGTCTTCCAGGATGCGTCCATTGCGCCAATAGATGGGGTATACGGGCTCGCCCGTGTTGATGACCTCGATCTCCGGCAGCTGCTTGAAGACGAAGCGCGGCGTCGAGCGCAGGCCGACGGTGAGCGCGTAGCGGGGCGCGGCGCCGATCGCGGAGGCCAGCGGGCCGGCCACGCGATCGATCACTTTGCCGAGTCTGTGGAAGTCGTCGAGGATCTGCGCGTCGAGGCCGCAGCCGGCGAACGGCGTGAGCTTGCCGTCGACTTCGAGGAGCTGCAGCCGGCGGGCGCGGGCGGCGCGGCGCGCGCGGCCGAGGTCGAACTCGAGCCCCTCGAGCGTCGGACGCGAAGCGCCGAGGCAATCGGCGAGCGCGTTGCCGGTGCCGAGGCGGAGCACGCCGACCGACGGCAGCGCCTGATCGCGGCGGCGCGCTTCGGCGGCCACGTCGCTCAAGCACTGCACGAAGGTGCCGTCGCCGCCGCCGAAGAGCACGGTGTCGTAGGCGCGCTCGACCACCTTGGCCGCGATCTGGCGGCTATGATCGAGGTTCGACGAGACGTAGAGATCGTGCGGCGGGACCAGCTCGGCGAGGTTGTCGATCACGCGCCGGCGCACGCCACGAGCGTTCTCGTTGACGATGACCGCGACACGTTGACGAGCACCTGCTTGCAGCAGCATTCGCGACTCCTCCGCGCCCCCGATTACGGCGTTTGCAGGACGCGAACCAAAGAGTCACCATAGTGTTTACAAGTACATGGCGGATCGGATGACGCGTTGCGCTGCGTCGCCAGGGTTACAGTGCGAAGACGGTTACGCAGCTTACATTGACTCCCTGCGTTGGCCGCTTCCCGCGCAACCTTGAGTCCTCATCGCCCCGGGCTATGATGCGGCGTGCCCGTCGCAGTCGGCCAGCGCTACAAGGACCGCTACGAAGTGGTGGCGCACGTGGGCGAGGGGGCTTTCGCGCACGTTTTTCGCGCGCGGGAAATCGGCAGCGGCCGCGACTGCGCGCTCAAGGTGCTCAAGGAGGAGTACTCCGAGACGCGCGACGTGATCGAGCGCTTCCAGCGCGAGGTCTTCGCCATCGCTTCGATCAACTCGCCGCACGTGGTGTCGATGCTCGACTTCGGCATCAGCGACAGCGATCGCGAGTTCTTCATGGTCATGGAGTTCGTGCAGGGGCCGACGCTGCGCGAGATCCTCGGCGCGCACGAGCCGTGGGCGCCGGCCGACGTGCTCGTGGTCGTGGGGCAGATCGCGCACGCGCTCATGGCGGCGCACAAGCGCGAGATCATCCATCGCGATCTCAAGCCCGAGAACGTGATGCTCGTCGAGCGCGGCGGACAGTTCGTCGCCAAGGTGCTCGACTTCGGCTTCGCGAAGTTGGCCGAGCTCGAGCGCACCCTCGAGCTGCGCCCGATCACGCGCGTCGGGTTCTGCTTCGGGACGCCGCAGTATCTGTCGCCCGAGCAGATTCGCGGGCGCTCCATCGACGGCGGCGCCGATCTGTTCGCGCTCGGCGTCATCGCCTACGAGATGCTCGCCGGCAAGCGGCCGTGGGACGGGCGCGATCCGAGCGAGGTGATGCGCGCGGTGTTGAAGACGCTGCCGCCGCCGATCTTGAAGCTGCACCCGCAGCTGCAGGGGCGCATCGAAGAGGTCAATCGCTACATCCTGCGCGTCCTGGAAAAAGAGCGCGACCAGCGGCCGCGCGACGCGGTGGCGTTCTTCGACGAGCTGCAGGACGCGCTCTTCGGCGGTAAGGAAGAGGCCAAGAGCGCGCTGGCGGGCGCGCGGCCGGTGTCGCCGATCGAGGACGTGACGTCGCGGTCGATCGTCATTCGGCCGTCGAGCGGAGCGCAGAAGCGGTTCGACGAGACCGAGATCGATCGCAGCGCCACCGTGCGCGAGACGGCGATCGACACCGGATCGATCCCGATCTTCGTCGCCGAGCGGCTCGACTCGCAGTATCTGCCGCCGATCGAACCCGATACGATGATGGGCGATGTACGTGACGACGAGTCAGGCAAGTCGACGCTGCCGCGCGGCACGGCCCAGATTCCCAAGACCGCGTTCGTGCGCAACCCGCCGCCGCGGCGCTCGTATGCGAGCGCGATCGCGACGACGCTGATCATCTTGATCCTGTTGACGGCGGCGTTTCTCGCCGGGCGCTACTTGAAGTTCTAGGCCTTGGCGGCGACGGCCACGCCCATCGCGTGGTAGCCCTTGTCGACGTAGATGGTGGCGCCGGTGATGCCCGAGCCGAGCGGCGACAAGAGGAACGCGGCGGTGTCGCCGACCTCGCGCGCGGTCAGCGCCTCGAGCAAGGGCGAGTTGACCTTGCAGTACTCGATCATCTGGT
>DASXOU010000196.1:0-10783 GCA_036494045.1 Polyangia bacterium
TTGTGCGCGCCGTGGATGGCCGCGATCTCGTCCTGGTGCCGCCGCTCGGTCTCCTTGGCGTCGCGCGTATAACGCGCGCGCAGCCCCGCGATCTCGTCGGCGTGCAGCTGATCCTTCTCGGTCACCGCCTCGCCGTGCTCGCGCTTGATCGCGGCCACCACGCCGTCGTGCTCATGCCGCAGCTGCTGCACGGTCGCGTCGTGTTGCTGCGCCAGATCCGCCGTCTGCTGCTCGAAGCGCAGGCGGATCCCGTCGCGCTCGTTGACGGCCGACTCGCGCAGCTTCTCGACCGCGCGCGCGTGCTCGGCCTCCATCGTGCCGCGCTCCTCCTCGAACTTGGCGGTGATGAGCGCCTTGTCCTCGTCGTGCGCGTCGAGCGTCTTCTGCATGCGCTCGCCGTGCTCCGCCTGCATCGCGTCTACAGCCGACTGATGCTGCGACTTGAGCTGCTGCACCTCGCTGCCGTGCATGCTCACCGCGTCGCTGTAGGCCTTCTCCGCCGCGCCCACGTCGGTGGCGTGCTTCTGCTTCCAATTCTCGAGCTCGTCCTCGTAGCGCGTGATCGTCTTGAGCGCATCGTCGAGCCGCGCCTTGACCTGCTTCTCGCGCTCGACCGCGCGCTCCTTGTCGTGCCCGAGCGCGTCGATCTTCTCGCGCGCCGACACCAGCTCCTTCTCGGTGCCGAGGCTGCGCCCTTCGAGATCGCCCAGCTTGCGCTCGGTGTCGCGCAGCTTGGTCGACGCGTCGAGCACCGCGCGCTCCTTGACGTCGACGGCGTCCTTGAGATCGAGGACCTCGCGCTCCTTCTTGTTGATGGTCTCGCGCAGGTTCAAAAATTCGCGCTCGCGCGAGAAGCCCGCCGCCGCCGGCGCTGGTGCCGCCGCGCCGTCGACCGGCTTCGACGCCAGCTTCTGCTTCAGATCCTCGACCTCGCGCTTGAGCGTGTCGCGCTCGCGCTTGAGCTCGGTCACCGCCGCCGTGCCGGTGTCGTGCGCCTGCGTATCGGCCGCGCTCTGCTGCATCGCCACCGCGCCGGCCAACGCCGCCGCGCCCAGCGCCGCGCTCGACGGCGCCGGCGGATGCGCCGACGTGATGATCTTCGGCTGCGACGCCGCCCGCGGCCGCGCCGGCTCGTGCGACGCCTGCTCCGCCACCGCGTCGAGCCCGAGATCGATCGGCCCCGACTGATCCTTGGCCTGCTGCGCGCGGAAGGTGTCGATCGGCTGCGACTCCGCCGGCGGCAGCGGCGCCGGCACCCCGCCCGCCTGCTGCGGCAGCGAGAACGGATCGTCGTCGCCGCCGAACCCCTCGTCGAGCGGCACCTCGGTCACCGACGGCATCGGCACCGCGCGCTTGGCCATCACCATGCGTCCGAGCGTCGGCTTCAACTCTTCCGTCTCGGTGACGCTGGTCGAATCCTCCAGCCCCTCGGCGCCGATGGCGGCGAACGCCGCCTCGGTCTCGACGTCGACTTCACCGTCGACGTTCATGACGCCGATGCGCGTGTTGTCGTCCTCCTCGCCCTCGCCGAACTGCATCCCGTGCTGCGTCGACACCTGCGACCCTTCGTAGATCGGCTCGTCGTCGGGCGCCTCCTCGATGATCGCCGCGTCGTCCTCGATCGCGACCTCCTCCGACTCCATCGGAATCTCGAGCGAGTGCGTCGACGGATCGACCTCGGGCATGCCGATGAGCCCGCCGATCTTCTCGATCAACGCGTCGACGGCGAACGGCTTGTGCAGATATTCCTCGGCGCGCGTCTTGAGCTTCTTGTGGTCCTCGAAGTCCTTCTCGGTCGCCTCGGCGCTGGTGATGATGAGCGGCGTCGTCTTCAGCGTCGCCGACTTGCGCAGGCGATTGCACACCGCCCAGCCGGTGCGCTTGGGATCGATGCACAGCACGATCAGCGACGGCAGATCATCCTTCAGCTGCATGAGCTCGTTCGAATCGACCGCCGCGTCGACGCGGAAACCATAGCGGCCGAGCTCGCCGACGAGATGTGCGTTCAGATTGGCGTCGGCGTCGACGAGATACACGTAGCGCTGGGACATGTTGGGCACACTCCGGGGCCAGGGACCCGATACAGCCCAACGATTTTACAGTGTTATGAAAACGAGATCAAGGCGAGACGGCCGAAGAGACGAGCTTGAGCATCTCGGCCTGGTCCATGTCGGAGGCGATCGCATAGCCGACGCCGCGATCGCGGAACAGCGCCACGTTGTAGCCGTGCTCCTGGTCGAAGTAGACCTCGCGGTTGTCGATCACGGTCTTGCGCCGCGTCTCGATCGGGATGTCGTTGGCGTCGAAGATGAACACGCTCACCTTGTCGCCGTTGACGTCGTACACGAGATACGCCGCCGGCCGATCGCCGACCGACGACAGCCGCGCGCCGCGCAGCGAGCACGCCGCCTGATGACAGAGCTGCGGCGGACGCACCGCGAAGTCGACCTTGCCGGCGTACCAGTTGCGCACCGCCTCGGCTCCGCCCGACACCTCGAGCGGCACCGACTTGGCGTGCTTGGCCACGATGTCCGCCGCCACCGGCGACCACTGCACCTTCGAGATCATGAACGTCGCGAGCAGGCCCACCGCTGCCGCCGCCGGCATCGCGCGCACCGCCCACGCCCGCCACGACAGCATCGGCTTCGACTCGCGCGCGATCGATCGCGCGACGCGGTTGCGCAGCGCCGCCGGCGCCAGCTCGCGCGGCGCCACCGCCTTGATGGCCGACTTCCACTCGGCCTGCGCGCGCACCTTGCCACGGCAGGTCTCGCACTCGCCGAGGTGTCCCTCGAACTCCGCGCGGTCGCTCTCGCCGAATTCGCCATCGATGTACGTATCGACGAAGCGCGAGATCCCAGCGCAGCGCAGCGCCTCCTTGCCGCTCATGATGCTTCCCCGCTCTTCTTGCTCGGAAACTCGATGACGTCGCCGGCCTTCACGATGCCGTGTTTTACGGCGTACTCACGCAACGTCTTCTGCAACAGGCGACGGCCGCGATGCAAGCGGCTCATCACCGTGCCGACGGGACAGTCCATGATGTCGGCGATCTCCTTGTACGAGAAATCTTGAAGGTCACAGAGCACGACCGCCATGCGGTAGTCGTACGGCACGGCTTCGAGCGCGCGCTTGACGTCGTCGGACAAGAGGTTGCCGACGAGGAGCCCTTCCGGATCGCGTGAGGCGATGGCAACGTCCTCGCTCATCAGCGACGGCGTCTCCTCCTGATCGATCACGTCGCGCACTTCGCGCTCGCGCACCTTCTTGCGATACTTGTTGATGAACGTGTTCGTCAGGATCTTGAAGAGCCACGCCTTGCAGTTCGTGCCCGGCTCGAACCGGTGAAAGAACCGGTAGGCCGTCAGCATCGTGTCCTGCACCAGATCTTCGGCGTCGCGCGGATCGCGCGTCATGCGCAGCCCGGTCGCGTAGAGGCTGTCGAGATGCCCCATCGCCTGCGACTCGAAGCTGTCGCGTCCGCCGTGCGTCACCGAATGTGAGGTTCTACCCAGCATGTCGTGATTGGAACGTTCCCCCTTCATTGCGTTATTCCCACGAAAAAAGTTAGGACGAATGTAAGATGCCGGCCGAATATTCGTAAGTTGGCAGGTTAACCCCTGGCACAGGAGGGAAAATGCGAAGAATCGTCATTGGTTTCGCAGCACTGGGCGGGATTTTCGCCGCTTCGGGCTGCATGTACACGTACGCGACGCCGGCGGTTCAGGGCCGGGCGTACGTGATCCGCAACGCGTTCACGACTTCGGACTTCTGGAACTGTGACGCGACGTCGGGTGAGCCTGTTTGCTATCAGACCAACCGCGTGGTCCTGCCCGCGGGCACCAACAAGTGAGGGCCGCAATGAGACGAGCGATGCTGGGATTGCTCGCGGCCGGCGCGTTGGCTGCGGGTTCGGGTTGTGCGTATGTGACGACGGCGGGTCCGTCCTCGACCGCGGTGACCGGCGAAGCCTGGTACACCGAGGCGACGGGCTTCTTCGGCCTGTATTGGGGCAGCAAGGTCTTCTATTGCCCGGCGCCGACGGCAGCGGGTCCGGCGACGTGCAAGGAAGCGAAGCTGGTTCCGCTTCCCAAGAAGTAGCGACGAAGCGGCTATAGAGACGTAAAGGGGACGAAGTCGGCGTTGACGGCGGCGGCTACTGCCTTGTGCGTGACCTTGCCTTTGTACGTGTTGAGCCCCTTGGCGAGGTGACGATCGGCGGCGGCCGCCGCCACGATCCCCATGTCCGCGATCTTCACGCCGTACGACAGCGTCGCATTGTTGAGCGCGAAGGTCGACGTGCGCGCGACGGCGCCGGGCATGTTGGCGACGCAGTAGTGGATGACGCCGTGAACGGTGTAGGTCGGATCGTCGTGCGTCGTCGGGCGGCAGGTCTCGATGCAGCCGCCTTGGTCGACGGCGACGTCGACGATCACCGAGCCCGGCTCCATCTTCTTGATCAGCTCCTCGGTGACCAGTCGCGGCGCGCGCGCGCCGGTGACGAGCACCGCGCCGATGACGACGTCGGCGCGCATCACCGACTCTTCGATCGACAGCGGATCGGAGTAGAGCGTGTTGACGCGGCCCTGGTAGATGTCGTCGATGTACGCGAGCGTGTCGGGGTTGATGTCGAGGATGTTGACGAGCGCGCCGAGGCCGATCGCCATGCGCGCGGCGTGCTGACCGACGACGCCGCCGCCGATGATGGCGACGCGGCCGCGACGCACGCCGGGCACACCGCCTAATAGGATGCCCTTGCCGCCGTGCTCCTTCTGCAAGCAGTTCGCGGCGACCTGCACGGCCATGCGTCCGGCGACGGCCGACATCGGCTGCAAGAGCGGCAGGCGCCCGTCGTCGAGCTCGATGGTTTCGTAGGCGACGCCGGTGACGCCGCGCTTGAGCATCTCGGTCGCCAGCGCCGGCGCGGCCGCGAGATGCAGATAGGTGTAGACGATCTGCCCTTCGCGCATGCGCGGGTATTCTTCGGGCAGCGGCTCCTTGACCTTGAAGATCATCTCGGCGCGCTTCCAGACGTCGTCGGCGCCGGCGACGATCTCGGCGCCGGCCGCTTTGTACGCGTCGTCGGGGATGCCGCTGCCGAGGCCGGCGCCCTGCTGCACCAGAACCTTGTGGCCGCGCGACGTCAGCGTGCGTGCGCCTGCGGGGATCATGCCGACGCGGTATTCGCGCGTCTTCACTTCGGTCGGAACGCCTACGATCATCGGTTTTCTCCGTCGGTGGGGACGATTGAATGTCACGTCGCGCGCGTGAAAGTCAATCACGCGCCGCGTCAGCTATCTACAAGCCGGAATCGGGCGCACGTCGACGGCCGAGACTTCGACGATGCGCTCGCCTTCGCCGCCCGATAGCGCCACGTGAACGATCGCCATCCACTTGCCTTCGGGCGAGAAGCTGAGCTCGACGCGGCCGTTGGCGTCGCTAGCGAGCGTCTGCGTCTCGGTGGGCGTGTGCAGGATGGCAGTGCCGCCGCGCAGCTCGACGCTGCAGCGTTCCCACGGCGTCGCGTTCGGCGGCGTCGAGTCGGGGCGGCCGGCGTTGAGCCACGACAACATCTTCTTGGCGGGCTCGCCGACGGTCATGTGCCAGCAGGGGCCGAGCACGCCGACGCGGTTGCCGGCATCGTCGAGCCGCTGGTTGCAATAGACGAGCTCGTTGACGTCGCTCCACGTGATCCAGCCGAGCCGCGCCGGCAAGATCGGCGTCGGCCGCGGCGCGGGATGACACGCGCCGAGCGCGAGCATGAGCGCGAGCGCCGCTACGTTCTGTAGTCGGCGTTGAGCTTGACGTAGTCGACGGTGAGATCGCACGTCACGTGCCTTCCTTGCGCGCGCCCGCGGTTGAGGTGCACGCGAATCGTGTACTCGCCGCGGCGCATGACCTCGTGCGCGTGCCGCTCGGCTTCCGAGCCGACGCCGACGCCGGCGCGGCAGATCTCGACTTCGCCGATGGCGACGTCGAGCTTGCGCGGATCGACGTCGACGCCGGAATTGCCGATGGCGGCGAGGATGCGCCCCCAATTCGGATCGGCGCCGAACATCGCCGTCTTGCACAAGGGCGACTGCGCGATGCGCCGCGCGACCACGTTCGCCGCCGCCACGTTCTCGGCGCCCGCGACCTCGATGGTGACGACGTGGGTGGCGCCTTCGCCGTCGCGCACGATCTGGCGCGACAGCTCGTCGAGGACGTCGTGCACCGCATGGCGAAAGAGCTTGCCCTTGTCGCCGCCGTCGATCGGTTTGTTCTTGGCCGCGCCGCTAGCCATGATCGCGACCATGTCGTTCGTCGACGTGTCGCCGTCGACGGAGACGGCGTTGAACGTCGCTTCCACTTCTTCGCGCAGCACCGTGCGCAAGAAAGTCTTCGACACCGCCGCATCGGTGGTGAGGAACGCCAGCGTGGTGGCCATGTTCGGCGCGATCATGCCCGCGCCCTTGGCCACGCCGACGACGCGCGCCTTGGTCTTCGGTCCGAAGGGCACGAGGTGCAGTGCGCGCTTCTCGAAACGATCGGTGGTCATGATTGCGTGTACGAAGTCGTCGAGCCCGTCGGCGCGCGCGGCCGCGTGCAGGCGCGGCGTAGCCTCGACGATGCGCTCGATCGGCAACGGCTGGCCGATCACGCCCGTCGACGCGACCAGCACGCGCTTCTTGTCGCAGCCGATGGCGCGCGCCGCGTACTCGGCCATCGCCGCCGCGTCGAAGGTGCCCTTGTCGCCGGTGCAGGCGTTGGCGTTGCCGCTGTTGACGATGATGGCGCGCGCCACGCCCGACTTCACGTTCGCTTCCGACAGCTCGACCGGCGCGGCGCGCACTTGATTGCGCGTGAACACCGCCGCCGTCGGCACGTCCGCTTCGGCGACGATGAGCCCGAGATCGGGGCGGCCGCTCTGCTTGATGCCGGCGATGACGCCGGCGAACTTGAAGCCGGGGCAGGCCGGCTGCGCGGAAGCCATGCCTCCCCGATAACACAGATCTCAGAGCCGTGCTTTTTCGATGAGCCCTTCGATCTTCTTGCGCTGCTCGCCGATCGACTTCGCGCGATCGTGCAGCCACTCGTCCTCGTTCTGCTTGAGCGGCAACAGCGCGGTCACGAGCTGCGTGGCGAGCTCGAGGTCGAGCAGGATGGCGTGCGCGCGCGCGACGAACGCGGGGCGATCGAGCCGCGCCGGCTCCATCGCATCGGCGATGAGGAGACGATAGGCACAACCGATGCGCGCGTCGGTGTCGGCGAGCGTGATGAGGAGCGCCTCCGCGCGGCTGCGCGTCTGCGGCACCGGCGTGGCGACACGATGGAGGGCAATTCGAGTGACGGCTTTGAGCGCCGGGTTGCTCACGACTTCTTGCCGCTCAGTATTGCTGCGCCACCGTCGAAAACAATCGCGCTGGTACGCGACGCAAAGAGTTATGAGAGTGCGGTCATACGGCCGCAGGGATTGGTAGCGCGCGCGACGAATTCCTCGTCGAAATAGCTACAACCCGCTAGCCGAATTGTCGCAGGGAAACGTGGGAGATTAGGCGACCGCGGTCGCGCCGTGACACTTCTTGTACTTCTTGCCGCTGCCGCACGGACACGGCTCGTTGCGCCCAACCTTCGGCGCCTCGCGACGCACCGTCTTCTGCTTCTCCGGCTCCGCCGCCGCTTGTCCGTCGCCGCCGCCGGCGCCGCCCGCCGACGCGTGCTGCGCGACCATGCGGCGCTCCTTGTGCTTGAACTCGGGCAGCTTCTCTTCGCGCTGCGCCGGCTGCTGTTGCTGCTGCGCGCCTTGCTGCTGCTGCCGCTCGAGGCGCAAGCGGAACAGCTTGTACGAGACGTTGGCCGAGAGACGATCCATCATCTGACGGAACATCTCGAAGCCTTCCTTCTTGTACTCGATCTTCGGATCCTTCTGCCCGTAGCCGCGCAGGCCGATGCCCTCGCGCAGCTGATCCATCGACTTCAAGTGATCGATCCACTGCGCGTCGATCTCCTCCAGGTAGAAGTGGCGCGCGAAGAAGAAGAAGACGAGCGGACCGAGCTCGGTCTCGCGCGCCTTGATCCAGGTCTCGATGTCTTCCCAAAGCTTGGACGAGATGACCTCGCGGTCGATGATCTCGGTGTCGATCTTGACCGGCAGGTTGAACGCTTCCTTGATCGCCTCGGCGAGCGCGTCGAGATCCCAATCCTCGGCGTGCGACTTTTCGGGGCAGTGCGTCCACACCAGGTTCGAGATGATCTCGTCGGCGAGATCGAGCACGCGCTCGCGCTGCTGGATCAGCGAGCCCGCGGCGGTCCGGGCCGCCTTGTCGACGACGGCGTTGCGATCCTTGAGCTCCTTCTTGACGTCGACGACGGCGCCGAACTGCCGGTAGAGCTCGTGGGTCAGCTTCTCCGGATCGAGCACGCGGCCCTCGGTGGGCGGCGCGGTCGCGTCGGTGCGATAGGGATCGACGGTGCCGTCCTTGTTCTCGGTGACGCCGGCCAAAAAGCCGTCGACGATCTGCGCCACGCGCGGCTTGATATTCTCGGCGAGCGAGTCGACCGTCCAGTCGCCGGACGAGTCGGCCGGCGGCGGCGGCGTCTTGCCCTTCTTCTCCTCCGCCTCGGTGAGCATGGGCGAATAGCGCCCCTCGAGGATCTGCTTGCGCAGGGCGTAGATCGCCTTGCGCTGCTGATTCATGACGTCGTCGTAGTCGAGGAGGTTTTTGCGGATGTCGAAGTTGTGCCCTTCGACCTTGCGCTGCGCGTTCTCGATCGCCTTGTTGACCAGGCCGTGCTCGATGGGCACGTCCTCTTCCATGCCGAGCCGCTCCATGAGCCCGGTGATGCGCTCGGCGCCGAAGATGCGCAGGAGATCGTCCTCCAGCGACAGATAGAAGCGCGACGATCCCTTGTCGCCCTGACGGCCGGAGCGGCCGCGCAGCTGGTTGTCGATGCGGCGCGACTCGTGGCGCTCGGTGCCGAGGATGTGCAAGCCGCCGGCGGCGACCACCTGCTCCTTCTCGGCCTCGCACTGCTTTTTGTACTTGGCGAGCGCCTCGCGATATTCGGGCGTGTTCTCGTCGACGGCGCCGGGGATGGCGGCGGCTTCGTGGCCGCCGACCTCGGCGCGCGCCATGAACTCCGCGTTGCCGCCGAGGAGCACGTCGGTGCCGCGGCCGGCCATGTTGGTCGAGATGGTGAGCGCCTTGTAGCGACCGGCCTGCGCCACGATCTCCGCTTCGCGCATATGATACTTCGCGTTCAAGACGGTATGCGGAATCCCCTTTTGCGTGAGCATGTGCGACAGCACCTCGGACTTCTCGACCGAGATGGTGCCGACGAGGATCGGCTGTCCCGTGGTGTGACGCTCGATGATCTCCTTCAATACCGCGCGGAATTTACCCTTTTCATTCTTGTAGATTAAATCCGCGTTATCGACGCGGATCATCGGCTTGTTGGTCGGGATCTGCACGACGTCTTGCTTGTAGATCTCGTGGAACTCGGCCGCTTCGGTGTCGGCGGTGCCGGTCATGCCCGCCAGCTTGTGATACATGCGGAACAGGTTCTGGAAGGTGACCGTCGCCAGCGTCTGGTTCTCTTCCTCGACGGTGACGTTCTCCTTGGCCTCGATCGCCTGGTGCAGGCCGTCGGACCAGCGGCGCCCCGGCATCTTTCGGCCGGTGTGCTCGTCGATGATGAGCACCTTGCCCTCTTCGACGAGGTAGTTGACGTCTTTTTTGTAGAGCGTGTGCGCGCGCAACGCCTGCGTCACGTGGTGCAGCCACTCGATGTTTTCCGGATCGTACAAGTTGACGAGGTTGAGCTTCTTCTCGACGCGCTCGACGCCTTGATCGGTCAGCACCGCCGAGTGCGCCTTCTCGTCGAGGGTGTAGTCGAGGTCCTTCTTCAAGGACGGGATGATCATGTTGACGCGATAGTAGAGATCGGCCGACGCCTCGGCGGGACCCGAGATGATGAGCGGCGTGCGCGCCTCGTCGATGAGGATCGAGTCGACCTCGTCGACGATGGCGTAGTGCAGCTCGCGCTGCACGTAGCGCTCGATCGAGTCCTTCATGTTGTCGCGCAGGTAATCGAAGCCGAACTCGTTGTTGGTGCCGTAGGTGATGTCGCTGCGATAGGCGAGCTGCTTCTCGCGATCGTTCTGCCCGTGGACGATGGTGCCGACGGTGAGCCCGAGGTACTTGTAGATGCGGCCCATCCACTCGGCGTCGCGCGTGGCCAGGTAGTCGTTGACGGTGATGAGGTGGACGCCGCGCCCTTCGAGCGCGTTCAGGTACATCGGCGCCGTGGCGACCAGCGTCTTGCCTTCGCCGGTCTTCATTTCCGAGATCGCCCCGCGATGGAGGACCATGCCGCCGATGAGCTGCACGTCGTAGTGGCGCATGCCGAGCACGCGCCGCGAGGCTTCGCGCACGGTGGCGAACGCCTCGTCGAGGATGTCGTCGAGCGAGGCGCCGTTGTCGAGCTTCTGCCTGAACTCGGCGGTCTTGCCGCGCAGCTCCGCGTCGGAGAGCTTCTGCCAGGCGGCCTCTTTTGCGTTGATGCGCTCGACGCGCGGGCGCAAGCGCTTGATCTCGCGATCGTGCGAAGTGCCGAAGACTCTCTTGATCATTCCGGTGATGGGCATCAGTTATTCGCTCGTTCCATTTTCGCTTGGCTCGCCGCTCGGCAAGCGTGACGAGTGGCAAAGTCTAGCGCTTGTGGTGCTCGGCGACCACCACCGTATGGATTCCGCCGCGAACCGCGAAGTCGCCCTCGACGCGCATCTTGCGCGGGGAAATCGCGG
>DASXOU010000197.1:0-3151 GCA_036494045.1 Polyangia bacterium
GAGCACGCCCGCCGAGTCCTTCAGCGAAAACAGGATCGACGTCTTGTCGCGCCCCGTCGGTGGCGGCGCCTCGCGCCCGATGACGAGGAAGCGCGTCACGTTGCGCACCTCGTCCTCGATCTTCTTGCGGGCGATCTTCAGATCGTAGAGCTGCCCCGCCAATTCCGACGCCACCGCCGCCGCCACCGGATCGTCGCGCGTCAGCCGCGCCGCCAGCGCCGTCGACGCCACCTCGATCTGCGCCACGTTGGGCAGGTTCGCCGACAGCCAGCCGCGGCACTGCGCCAGCGCCTGCGGATGCGAATAGATCTTCTGGACGCCGTCGAGCGTGCCGGCGCGCGTGAGCAGGCAGTGGCTCACGTTGGTCGCGATCTCGGCGGTGATCGACAGCTCCGAGTCGATGAGCACGTCGAGCGTCGAGTTGACCACGCCCTCGGTCGAGTTCTCGATCGGCACGACACCAAGGTCGGCCGTTCCCTTCTCGACCTCCGCGAACACGCCCGCCACCGTCGCCGCCGGCACGTAGCGCGCCGACAAGCCGAAGCGCGTGCGCGCCGCCATGTGCGTGAACGTGGCCTCGGGCCCGAAGAACGCCACGCGCAAGGGATGCTCGAGGCTCAGGCACGCCGAGATGATCTCGGAGAAGACCGGCCGCAGCGCCTCCGTCGGAAACGGCCCCGAATTCGCCGTTTGCAGGCGCTCCAAGATCTGCCGCTCGCGCTCGGGCACGTAGAACGGCTGCTTGAGTTGCGCCTTGAGCGCGCCGACTTCCTGCACCAGGCGCGCGCGCTCGTTCAGCAGCTCGACGAGCTCGTCGTCGACGGCGTCGATGGCTTGCCGAAGCTCCGGCAGCTTCGCTGGCGGCTTCGTCGTCACGGGCTGCTATACTACCTTGAACATGTCCGGCGGCAATCTCCTCGCTCACGGCTACTTCTTCGCCTTCGTCACCATGTTCGTCGGCGGCTTTTTGACCAGCCTCACGCCGTGCGTCTATCCGCTCATCCCCATCACCGTGTCGCTCTTCGGCGCGCGCGGCGACGACGTGCCGCGCTCGCGCGCGATGACGCTCGCCGCCTGCTACGTCGGCGGCATCGGCGTCATGTACGCGTCGCTCGGCGTCGGCTTCGCGCTCGCGGGCAAGGCGTTCGGCACCTTCATGGCGAACCCGTACGTCATCGTGCCCATCGCGATCGTCTTCGTGGCGATGGCGGCGTCGATGTTCGGCGCCTTCGAGCTCAACCTGCCGCCGTCGTTGGCCACGCGGCTGTCGTCGGTGGGCGGCAAGGGCTTCGGCGGCGCGTTCGCCATGGGCCTCGTCGGCGGCATCATCGCCGCGCCCTGCACCGGGCCGACGCTGGTCTCGGCGCTCACCTTCGTCGCCACCACGCGCTCGGTCGCCGTCGGCGGCTCGCTCTTGTTCGTCTACGCGCTCGGCATGGGCGTGCTCTTCTTCGCCATCGCCGCGTTCGCCGTCGCGCTGCCGAAGTCGGGCGCGTGGATGGAGGCGGTCAAGAGCATCTTCGGCGTCATCATGCTCGTCGCCGCGCTCTACTTTCTGCGCAACGTCGTGCCCGCGCTCATGCACTACGGGCGGCCGACGCCGCGCTTCGTCGCCATCAACGCCGCCGTCGCGCTCGCCGGGCTCGCGCTCGGCGCGATCCATTTGTCGTATCACGCCGGCGCCGCGACCATCGTGCGCAAGACGCTCGGCGTGGCCGCGCTCGTCGCCGGCCTGTTCGGCATCATCGCCTGGATGCTGACGCCAAAGCCGCTGGCGTGGACCTACGGCGAAAAAGCCGGAATGGCCGCGGCGCGCGCCGCCCACAAACCGGCGCTCCTCGACTTCTACGCCGACTGGTGCATCCCCTGCAAAGAGATGGACGTCAAGACCTTCGCCAAGGTCGCCGACGAGCTGCAACGCTTCCAGCTCGTCAAGGTCGACTGCACCAACGACGACGATCCGGTGGTCGTGGAGACCGCCAAGCGCTACAACGCGCTGACGCGCCCGACGGTGATCGTCATCGACAGCGACGGGAAGATCGTGAAAAAGTACGACGGCGTGGTCAGCGCCGACGATCTTCGGCCCGTCCTGCGCGCGGTTCACTAGCGAAGATCAAAGCCACCAGCGCGATCGCCAGCGGACCGCCGACATAGATCGGCGCGCGGGCGCGCAAGTAGACGTCGACGCCGCCGGTGGCCGCCCACACGCCGGCGCCGGTGACCAGCACCGCCAGCCCGGCGACGAGCCGGCGTCGCAGCAACGTGGCCGCGCCGGCGGCGACGGCGACGAAGGCGATGGCGGCGGCCACGAGGTCGGCGTCCTCGACGTGGCGGCGCAAGGTCCAGCTCGCGCCGGCGGCGGCGAGACAGGCGACGAAGGCTATGGCAGCGGCGCTTGCGCGCATCTCTAGATCTTCTATCATCCGCGCGTGCGTTTCGCGATTACCGCGCTCGGCGTCGTGTCGCCCGTCGGTGTCGGCGAGGACGCGTTCTTCGCCGCGCTCGATGCCGGCAGCATCGCCGTCACCGTCGACGCCGACGGCGTGGCCGCGGCGCGCGTCGGCGACTTCGGCGCCAAGCAGCAGATCGCGCCCGGATCGCTGCGCCGCTTGCCGCGGCTGTCGCAGATGGCCATCGTCGCCGGCAAGGAGGCGCTGGCGCAGGCGGCGCTGCCCTACGATCCGACGCGCATCGGCGTCGTCCTCGGCACCGGGCTCGGCACGCTCGAGGAGACCATCGCCTTCATGCGCGGCTACCTCGACGGCGGCCCCGAAGCCGCCTCGCCGCTGCTCTTTCCCTCGTCGGTGATGAACGCGGCCGCCGGTCAGCTCGCGCTCGAGTGCAAGCTGCGCGGCGTCAACTCGACGGTGAACCATCGCGACGCCTCGCCGCTGTCGGCGCTGACGATGGCGTGCGATCTGCTCGCGCTTGGCCGCGCCGACGCGCTCGTGGTCGGCGGCGTCGACGAGCTGAGCGCCCCGGCGCTCGCCGGCTATCGCAAGCTCGGCGGCGCGTCGCTGGCGCTCGGCGAGGGCGCGGCCCTCCTGATCGTCGAGCGCGAGGACGACGCGAAAAAGCGCGGCGCGCGCGTGCGTGCCTGGGTGACCGGGCGCGGCGAGCGCAGCGACGATCGCCCGCGCGTCGGCTGGGG